>JASHQG010000130.1 GCA_030037665.1 Acetobacteraceae bacterium | reverse complement strand
CCCGCAATTCGCGAGCACAATGACCTGTACTGCTCGGCGATATTGGCGAATTTGAAGAACGAATACCCAAGCTACGCGAGCATCGTGGCCGATGATTCATCGGGTCGGTCGTTCTGCAGCAGCGCCCCCGGCCGCGTGGTGTACGACAACCGGAACCCGGCATTCCTGGCGGCTCTGAAGTCTCGGCACTTCGCGGTTGGCCAGTACGTGGTGTCGCCGCTGACCCGCTCAAGTGTTCTGCCGGTCGCAGAGCCGGTGATCACGCCGGACGATCGGCTGCTCGGCGTGTTGGTGCTCTCCATCGACCTGCGCTGGCTGGCCCGGGACCTGCAGACAAGATTGCCACCGGGCACAGGGCTGACGGTCGCCGATCGAAATGAGGCGGTTCTGGTTCGCGTTCCCCCCGATCAGATCACGAATGGGGGGCAATTGCCGGCAGGATACCTCGATGGCGCACGGTCGCACGGAACGACGGCCGCTGAGATGACCGGTCCCGATGGCACGATGGAGGTTACCGCCTATGCCGTCGCCGGACCGCCCGAATACGGTCTCGACGTGATCGCCACCCGTAACAAAGAGATGGCATTTACCGCACTAAACCGGGCCACCCGCGACGGGATTGTCGTGATCGTCGTTGGTCTCGTCCTCGGACTGGCGATGGCGGTTGGTATGGCCCGGCGTTTCATCCAGGCCCCGATCAAGGAGTTGCTTGCCAAGGCTGAACGTTTGCGGCGGGGTGACTACACGCCGCACCCCACGTCGATCGAAGAACAATCGGAACTTGGTCGACTCGGCGGTGCGCTGAATGCCCTGGCAACGGCGCTGCAAGAGCGCGAGCGTGACCGCGACAACGCGGAGCAGCGGTTATTGCAGCTTGCAGCAACGCTGGAACAACGGGTGGAAGAGCGTACGCGCGAGCTTGCGACGACGAACGCCACCCTGGTGCAGGCACAAAAGCTGGATGCCATCGGTCAGCTCACCGGCGGCATCGCACACGATTTCAACAACCTGTTGGCGGCGATCCTGGGATCCTTGGAACTCGCGCTGAAGCGCACCGACGATCCCAAGCAGACGCGGCTGCTGACTGTGGCGCAGCAGGCCGCTGAACGTGGCGCCAAACTGACCGCGCACATGCTGGCGTTTTCCCGCAAGCAGGATCTGGTGTTGCAGCCCGTCGCCGCGAATGACGTCATCACCGGGATGACGGAACTATTGCGCCGCGCGATCGGCCCCATGGTGCGGGTAGAGCATGACCTCGACCTCCAGCTTTGGCCGGCGCTTGCGGATCCGGTGCAATTGGAGGTCGCCCTCCTGAACCTCGCGGTGAATGCACGCGACGCCATGCCGGACGGCGGCACGCTGACCTTCCGGACACGAAACGTCACCACCACCGAAGAAGCGGCGCGCCGCTCAGCCTTGCCGCCCGGCGAATATGCCATGGTCACGGTCAGCGACACCGGCGCGGGGATGCCAGAAAACGTGCAGGCCAAGGCATTCGAACCGTTCTTTACCACCAAGGGGCCAGGCAAGGGCACCGGCCTCGGTCTGTCCATGGTGTACGGATTCACCCGGCAGGCCGGTGGCACCGTGACGATCGACAGCCGTTGCGGGACAGGAACTGCAACCGGGACAACAACAGGAACGGCAATCAGTCTGTACCTGCCGCGTGCCACCGCGGTACCGGACAACGCCCGAGCCGCTGCGGCCCCCGGCGGCCGTATGAAGCGGCTACGTGTCCTGGTGGTAGACGACGACCCGCACGTCCGCTCCTCAACGGCAGACATGCTGCGCGAGCTTGGCCACGAAGTGCGCGAGGCCGCCAACGGAGACGATGCGCTGGAGGTGCTGCACGACACGCCGGACTGCGACCTGATACTGGCCGACTACGTCATGCCGCAGATGACCGGATTGCAGCTCGCCGACACAGTGCGGACCCGATTTCCTGGCGTGCCGGTGCTGCTGACGACCGGGTATGCGGAGAGTGCGGTACGGCATGACTGGGCCGAGCGGGGCTATCACTCATTGCAAAAGCCGTTCCATTCGGAAGAACTCGCCACCGCGCTGCAGAGCGTCATGGCTTTTGCCGACACCGAGCGATGACCCGGCCGTGTGAAAGGCCCATCGCCCGCCCGCGTTGCCTCCGCGTCGCGGCGTGGCTAGGGTCCACCCATGACAGGGGGAATCGTTTCACGCGTGCGTGACCGCCCATGAGCGATCTTTTTGCTCCGGACGGCGGGTGGTGCGTACGCATACTCGATCTTTCGGGTGGCGCGCAGGACAATATCGTCGAGGAGATCGGCGGTTTTCCCACGCTGATGCAGGCGAACGAGTTTGCACGCCGTTACGTGCGCGATTCGGTCGAACACGCGCGCGGCCCCGGCATGACGGCAAAAGAAGTGCTGGAGACGTGGTTCGCGTTCGGCGAGGACGCCGAAGTCATCGGTGCCGCCGAAGACGGCTGGCACAGCGGGACGGAGTTGGGCGATTTCGTCGACCGTCCGGCAAGCGCCGAGGAACGCGACTGGCGTGCGCTGGACCCGCGGCGCGACGAGCTCGATGTCGAGCCGGACGAATGATGCGTACCCGTTTCGCACCGCCGCTCAACGCCCATCTCTCGGTCGGCAACGCCCGTATCGCATTGGCAAATTTCCTGCTCGCCCGGCGGCTCGGAGGGCGTATCACGTTGCGGCTGGACGACCTTGATCGCGAGCATGCCAGGCCGGAGCTGATCGATGCGATCGTAGCCGATCTTCGCTGGCTCGGCATCGAATGCGATGACATCATCCGGCAGTCGGACGGTGTCGATCGTTATGCCGATGCCATCGAGTACCTGAAGCAAGCCGGCCGGCTTTATCCGTGCTTCGAATCGAGAGAGGAGCTGCGCGCGAAGCGCGAGCAGCGGCGGAAACGCGGAGAAGCCACGACTTACGATCGGGCGATGCTGCGGCTGACGTCCTCGCAACGCGCCGCCGCGGAATCGTCCGGAAAGCGTCCGTACTGGCGGTTCCGGCTGTCCGACGATGAAGCTGTCTGGGACGACATGGTATTGGGCCGTCGGTCGGTGAAGTTGTCGGCGGTGTCGGATCCCGTGGTTATCGGCACCGATGCCGCGCCGTTGCCGGCACTGACGGCGGTGATCGATGATCTCACCGTCGGCGTTACGGAACTGGTGCGCAACGAGAGCCAGATGACGGCTACCGGCGTCGCGCTCGATCTCATCTCGGCACTGCGCGGCGGGCGATTGAATCTACGCCTCGCGCACCTGCCGCCGTTGATCGACGCGGGCGAGAGCCGCATCGCACGACGGGTTGATGCACGCACGTTGCGCAGCGTGCGGCGCGATGGGGTGGAGCCGCGCGCATTGGCGTCCTACATAGCCCGGCTCGGCACCGCGTTGCCGATCGAGCCGTTGCCGATGGCGCGCCTGGCCGAGACATTCGAGATCGCGGCGTTTCCGGCAGAGCCGCTGTGCTTTGAGGCCGCGGAAATGCTCGCACTAAATCGCCGCGTGTTATGCGAAACCGCTTTCGCGGCAGTCTCCGACCGTCTGCCCAGCGGCGCGACCGAGGCGTTCTGGCTCGCGGTGCGGGGCAATCTCGATCTGCTGAGCGAGGCGCGTGGCTGGTGGGATGTGGTGGCGGGAACAATCGTGCCGCCGGAAATCGAGGAGCGCGATCTGCTCATGACCGCGCTCGAACTGCTGCCGCCAGAACCATGGCACGGCGGCGTGTGGCAGGATTGGACCACGGCGGTAGCGCGTGCCACCGGCCGCAAGGATGGCTCTCTGGCGGAGCCGTTGCGATTGGCGCTGACCGGCGAGGACCGCGGGCCGGAACTCTGTGATCTGTTGCCGCTGATCGGTCGCGCCCGGACGGCGAACAGGCTGCAGGTGGCGGCCGGATAGAGGCTGGCAGACGAGCGAGTTTACCGTAATTCGATGGTCATCGCGAGATGCGCAGCGAGCGGTCACTCTCCCGGCGGGGGAACGTATCGTCAAAGTGCCCGCAAGAAAATGGAAGAGAGATTTCTCCTATACCCCATCGCCCGCCCGCGCCGCAGAGGTTCGTCGTTCGCGGCGGGCCGGACGCCTGGCCGGTGGGCAACGCCCGATGACAGGGAAGGTGGAGGAAACCAGACGTGCCGGACACGAGCGAATTCGATTTCATTATTGTCGGGGCCGGTTCAGCCGGCTGCGTGCTTGCCAACCGTCTCACGGCCGACGGCAAGAACACGGTGCTGCTGGTGGAGGCCGGTGGTCGGGACAGGGATCCATGGATCCACATTCCTGCCGGGTTCTACCGCAACATCTACAATCCGAAGGTTGCCTGGTATTTCGAAACCGAGCCGGTGCCTGAGTTGTATGATCGCCGCATTTCCTGGCCGCGCGGCAAGGTATTGGGCGGATCGTCGTCAATCAACGGATTGATCTATATTCGCGGCCAGCGCCAGGACTTTGATCTGTGGCGGCAGCTCGGCAACGCTGGCTGGTCGTATGACGACGTCCTGCCCTATTTCCGCAAGGCAGAAAATCAAGAGCATGGTGCGGATGAATTCCACGGTGCGGACGGCCCGCTAAGCGTGTCCGACCTACGGACTGATCATCCGTTGCACGATGCGTTCATCGCCGGAGCCCAGGAAGCAGGGTACTCCTACAACCGCGACTTCAACGGCGCCGAGCAGGAAGGCGTCGGGCCTTTGCAATTGACGGTGCGCGGTCGGCGCCGGTGCTCGGCGGCAGCCGGCTATCTGCATCCGGCAATGAAGCGACCGAATTTACGTGTCGAAATCCATGCTTTGACACATCGCATCGCGATGAAAGGCAAGCGCGCCAGCGGCATCGAGTACTGGCAGAACGGCGCACGGCACCAGGTGCGGGCCCGTCGCGAGGTGATTCTGTGTGGTGGGTCCATCAACTCACCGCAGATTTTGCAACTGTCGGGCATCGGCCCAGGTGCACTGCTGCAGTCGGTCGGAATACCCGTGGTCCACGATCTGCCCGGCGTCGGCGAGAATCTGCAGGACCATATCGGTGGGCGCATCATCTACCGCTGCGATCCCGCCGTGCGGACGATGAACGAAGTTTACCACAACTGGTTGCGCCGGATTTACCACGGCATGCAGTACATCCTCGCCTCCAGAGGCGCGCTGATGACCGGCGCTGGGCCGATTGGTCTTTTTGTAAAGACGCGGTCCGAGCTCGCGTCGCCTGATGTGCAATACCAGTTCTTCGCCGGCAGTGCGCCGAAAACCGGCGATCCGATGCACAATTTCCCGGCCTGCACGCTGGTCGCGATCCCCTGTCGGCCGGAAAGTCGCGGCTGGCTGCATATTGCGTCGCCCGATCCGACAGAGCCGCCGAAAATGCAGCCGAACTATCTTTCTACACAGGGCGACAGAGACACCATCGTCGCCGGACTGCACGTATCACGGGCTATCTTCGCCACCAGGGCGATGCGGCGGTACGTGACTGCAGAGGAAATGCCCGGCCCGGACGCCAAGACCGACGAGGATCTGCTCAATCACGTCCGTGCCACCGCGGGGACGACCTTCCACCAGACCAGTACCTGCATGATGGGTCCCGGACCGATGGCTGTTGTGGATACGTCACTACGCGTGAAGGGCGCGGAGCACCTTCGTGTCGTGGACGCCTCAGTCATGCCAACCGTGGTGTCAGGTAATACCAACGCCACGGTCATCATGATCGCCGAGAAGGCGGCAGACGCTATCCTCCACGGACCATAGGATTTGTGCTGTCAGACCTTGAAGTGAGGGAGTTCCGTCTCGGGTTGCATGAAGTCGGCGTGCAGCGGACGTACCGCGCCGTGCGCGGTGGCTGACGCGGGCAGCACCGGCCCGCGCAGGGAGTTTCTCTATCCGGTTGCGACACCACGCGACCAAGCAGTCTCCCTGATGCAAAGGTACACCCGCTGGATATTGCGAGTGACTCGCAGTAACCGAAGGCGCTCATCTCCCTTTGAACTTTGGCTTTCGCCTTTCCCGCCAGGCCTGGTGACTCTCTGCCTTATCGTCGGTCAGTTCCAGCATCGCGAACCGGTACAGATCCGCCAGCGCCGCGTCCGTCTGGGGAATGTTCATACCGAAGTTGAGCGACTCCTTGGTCAGCCGCGCCGCCAACGGCGGCAGGGAGGCGATGTGGTCTGATACCGTCATCGCCCGCGCCATGAGCTCCGCATGCGGCACGACCCACTGCGCCAGGCCAATGCGAAACGCATCCTCCGCTGTCAGCGGAAAACCGAAAGCCGTGCGCATCGCCATGCCCTTGCCGACCCAGCGAGCCAGCCGCACTGCGCCGCCCTGCGCCGGAATGATACCCAGTCCCGATTGCGGCAGCCGCCACTCCGCTCGCTCCGACGCGACGATGAGATCGCAGCAATACGTTACGATGCAGCCGATGCCGACGGCGTACCCGTTCACGGCGGCGATGATCGGTTTGGCAAAATCGGCAATGCGATTGATCGCATGGTCGCGCCTCCGGTGCGGCAGATCCTCGATGAACGCACCGACCGAATTCATCGTGTGTGTCTTCGGGTTCTTGAGATCAGCGCCGGCGCTGAACGCACCGCCTTCGTCATCACCGGTCAGGATGACGCAGCGCACATCCGGATCGTCCTCGAATTCCGCGAGCCGCTGTGGAATCCCGACCTGGAACTCCTCGCACCAGGCGTTGCGTGCCTCCGGCCGGCTGAGCGTCAGGATGGCGACCGCGCCGCGGCGTTCAAGCTTCAGGGGCATGATGCGTCTCCTCGTTCTGTGATCATCGCCACACGCTTGCCCGCGCGGCCTCTTCCTGCAAGCTTGCCGCCATGAACACCCCCGCGTTCGTCCGGGTGCTCACCTGCCTTCTGCTGGCGGGCTGTGCGCTGGTGGACCAAAAGACGTTCGCGCCGGCGCCTGAGGCTAGGGCGCAGCCCGCCAAGCCGCCGCCGGTCCCGGTGCGTGTCGATCCGCGCACGCCACTGGCCATCATCGCGTTCGGCGGACCGCCGCCTGACTATACGCAACTGCTGCGCTACGCCGTGCACGAGGCACAGCGCCGCGACCGCAACGTCGAATTCGACGTGATCGCCGTGCTGCCTGATCTGACGCAGGCCTCGGCCGGACAGCAGGACGCGGTGGGCGTGATGCGCTCCATGACCCAGTTTGGCGTGCCCCCATCGCGGCTTCACCTGGCCTTGCGTGCCGATCCGACCGTGAAGTCTCGCGAGGTTCGTGTCTACGTCCGCTGAGGGGCCCGGTCGCATCGCCCGGTCGACACGCGCGCGGAAGGCCTCGTGCTGCTGCTCGCCACCGCGACCATAGGGGACTGCACCGGGTCGCAGAACAAATATCTGCTCTCGCTGTTCCTGCTCTTCAGCGCGCGTGGGATTCCGAACCCGCTCGGCGCAGATTTCGCGCTCGTGGTGGCGCTGGGTGCTGGCATACGGCGTACTGAACTAAGGCGCGTGCACCGCGTTCACCACGCTGGCCCTGGTCTGGCTGGATGCATCGCAGGCGGCTGTGATCACCTACACGCTGCCGCTCCGGACCTCGCTGCTGGCGCGGCCGACGCTCGAGGAGCGGCTGCTCACCTCGCGCCGCCTCACGGCGGTCGTCCTGCGCTCGGTGGCGTAGCTCTGTTTGTGAGCGGCGGCTTTATGCAGAGTGCCCGGTCGAAACTCCCGAGCGTATTCCGTGGTTTTGCTGTGGCCACGTGGTTCGGGCTGGGCGCGGTCGTCGCGAAGAGAGGCCCGCTCGTCATTCCTCGCCTCACTGGCGTTGCCTGGCCGGCCTTGTTCGCCGCGCTCATGGCGGCGGCGCTCGCGCTCTTCGAGCACCCGTACTGGAGCCGGCTGAACATGATCGGGCATCGCAATCTTTGGCTCGATTGCAGCGATGCCGCCGACCGTGGCGTATCTCACATGGTTTCGCGCGCCGCGGTATGTCTCGGCGTCGCTGGCCTCAATGACGGTACTGCTGTTGCCGACCATCGATGTCGCAATGGCGACGATACAATCAGTGTGTGATCGCACGCGGCAGGGCCTGGTCCGGTCCTCCCCGCCATGGCCGGTTCAGGGCCGGCCATGACGGATTGGATTCGAGGCTTCCTGCAATCGCAGGACCTCTTAGCGGATCGGCGAGAACGATGCCGGCATGACCAGCGCATTCTCCTGCTTGACCACGACTCCAGGCGGATTGCGTGCGGGCCACTGACCGCTCGCAGCGGCTTCGGCACGGACGCGGGCGCGGTCGTTCAGGTCCTTGTAGGCCCATATGTGCACCCACTTGTTGAGCGCGCCGAATTCCGAGTACATGCCGGCCACCAGCGGCGAATACTTTTGCCGGCCTTCGATCTTCTCTGACCAGCGCTCGATCAACCCGGGAATCGAGCCAGGTGTCAGCGTGTACTGGCGGATTTCGAACAAGGGGCCGATCTGCCGCGGCTCGAGGGGCGGAGAGAAGGGAGCGGGGTGGAACACCTCGCTTTGCTGGGAGGCGACGAATTCGCGGATCGGCGGCGGCCAGCCTTGCTCCTTTTGGGCCGCGGCACGGACGCTGGCGCGGTGCTCGAAACTGTCATACGCCCAGACATGAATGATCTGATTCAACTGGCCGACTTCACTGTGCCAGAACGCCGCGAGCTTCGAGTGCTTCTCGCGTCCCGGCAGCGACTCGCCGAAGCGCTTCTCGACCTCGGCCAGCGTGCCGGGCTGCAGCGTGTAGGTACGCATCTCGACGATCATCGATGGTCCTCCCCTTCCTGTGTAGCAGGCGGATGCTAGGGCAATCGGCTGGATCGGACAAAGGCGGGCGGAGGCCGCTACGCCGCCCGCCCGAGCGAGGCACGTCCGCCGAGGACATGCCGGATACGCGGCATCACCTCGTCCCCGAAGGCGCGCATCGAGCGCCCCACCATGTCGTACGGCATCGCGCCGAGTTTGAAGATTAGTGCAAGGCCCATCAGATCGACCTGACCCACAAGACGGAGGATCTCGTTGGCCACGGTCTGCGGGCTGCCGAGAATCACCATGCTGTTCGCGACGATTTCGTCAAACGACATCGCGTGCAACATCGGCGCCTGTTTTCGCCAGAAATCATAGCTATCGGGCAACCGGCCACCGTGCGTGAATTGCGTGTAGCGATTCCACAGGTCCCAGTATTGCAGCAGCCATGGATGAGCTTCGGCACGGGCACGCTCGTCGCTTTCGGCAATATAAATCTCGCGCATCAGATAAAGCCGCGGCGCCGGCGCGTGGCCGTGCGCGGTCTGGACCTCGCGATACAACGCCGCGTCCCGCTTGGCCGTGTCGACGAGTGAGTCGATCTGCGCGAACGGAATGTCATGCTCAGCCGCCCAGCGCAGCGATTCTTCGCTCTGCGCGCTGACCAGGAACGGTGGATGGGGACGTTGCACCAGCGGCGGTGAGAGCGGACCGTTCTTGTGCGTCGTCCAAAATTTACCGCGATGCTCAAAAATCTCGTCGGCCCAGACGCGGCGGAGGATATCGAAGGATTCCAGGAACATCTCGCGTGACCGCTCTTGGTCGATCCCGAACGCGGCAAACTCCGGCGGGCGCAGACCACGGCCAAGCCCCATGTCGAAGCGGCCGTTGGTCAGGTTGTCGAGCATCGCGGCTTCCTCCGCGACCAACAGCGGGTGCCGAAACGGCAGGATGTTGACCATGCTGGCGAAACGGATGCGGCTGGTGTGCTGGGCGGCCGCGGCGATCAGCAGGTTGGGCGAGGGAACCGGGGCGGTCGGGATGAGGTGGTGCTCGAAGAACCAGATCTGGTCGATACCGATGCGTTCGGCCAGCTGCACTTCGTCCAGCTGGCAACGAAACATCTCCGCATGGGTCGAGTTCTCGCGCGGAGTCGTGGTGGACCAGATGGCGACCTGCATCGCGCCAGCCTCCCGAGGTTTGCACGACGACGGAGCGTCGCCGCGGGTACCCCGCAGCAACCCCCGTCAATCGCAGCGGCCACCCGCTGAGACGACCGCGCCTGGCCGGGCCTCAGGGCGCCGACCCGCGCCGGTCACCAGCCTGGCTCGGCTGCCGCGTCGCCGGGAGAACCCGGCACGCAGCCTCAGTAGTATTCCCAGCGCCTATGATGCGAATCCCAACGGCGATGGTGATAATGATGATGGTTGTGGTAGTAATCCGCTGGCGTCACGTCGGTGGACTGCGGCGCCAGAAGCGGAACCGTTGCCTGGGGGGCGTTGGCGGCGGAGCCGGCGGTTGAGAATGACAGGACGAGCGCGGCCGCGGTCGTGGCGATCAGAACAAATCGGGACACGTATCTACTCCTGCATTTTTGGGCGTCGAACCACCGTCTAAGCCCCGCACCGGCCAGCGTCTACACAGCAATTTGTGATCAGGTTGTGGTTCGGACTAATCGAGCCCTCAGTGGTTGTTGCGCGACTCACCCCGGGTCTCGATCACGTTCAGATACAGTGTGGCCGGTTCCAGGCATGCGCCGGCACCGAGCTGACCGACCATGGATCGGTAGATCTCCTCCCAGGGCGTCATGTTCATCAGCTTCGGCGGCGTCCACGCACTGCGCCGCGCCTCCAGTTCGCCCGGCCGCAGCAGCACGTCCACCTTGCGCGTGTTGAGGTCGATGCGAATGCGGTCGCCGGTCTGCAGCAGCGCCAGCCCGCCGCCGACAGCCGCCTCCGGCGAGACGTTCAGGATCGATGGCGAGCCGGACGTGCCGGATTGGCGGCCGTCTCCCATGGTAGGCAGCGCAACGATGCCACGGGCCAACATCGATGCCGGCGGCTGCATGTTCACCACTTCGGCGCTGCCCGGATAACCGACCGCCCCACAGTTGCGGATGATCAACACGGACTGATCTTCAACGCCGAGATCCGGGTCCTCAATGCGATGGTGATAATCCTCGGGCCCTTCGAACACGATCGCCTTGCCTTCGAACACGTTCGGATGGGCGGGGTTGGAGAGGAAGCGCGTCCGGAAATCCTGGTCGATGACGCTGATCTTCATCACCGCGGAATCGAACAGATTGCCGGACATGACGACGTATCCGGCGGCGGGAAGCATGGGTTTGTCGTACGCGCGGATCACTTCGCGGTCGCCGTCTGCCATCTCGCGCAAATTCTCGGCCAGCGTCTTGCCGGTCACGGTCATCGCGTCGCCATGCAGCTTCCCGGCCTTCAGCAGCTCTTTCATGACCGCAGGCACGCCGCCGGCACGATGAAATTTCTCGCCCAGGAAGCGTCCCGCCGGTTGCACGTCGCAGAGCAGTGGAATCTGCGGACCCAACCGCTGCCAGTCGTCGAGCGAATGGTCCACGCCCATATGCCGCGCGATCGCCACCATGTGGATCGGGCAGTTCGACGACGCACCCAACGCTGCGGCGGCGACCACCGCGTTCTCGAACGCCTGTTTGGTCATGATGTCGGAGGGGCGCAAATTCTCCTTCACCATCTCAACGATGCGCTTGCCGGTCTCATAAGCGATCCAGCCACGCTCGCGGTACGGCGCCGGGATCGCTGCGCAGCCGGGCAGCGACATGCCCAGCGCCTCAGCCAGCGAGTTCATCGACGTGGCGGTGCCCATCGTGTTGCAATGGCCGACAGACGGTGCCGATGACGACACCATCTGCATGAATTCTTCGTAGTTGATCTTGCCCGCGGCGAAGAGCTTGCGGCCTTCCCAGACGATCGTCCCGGAGCCGGACAGGCGGCCCTGCCACCAGCCGTCCAGCATCGGGCCGCCTGACAGCACAATGGCCGGGATATTCAATGTCGCCGCGCCCATCAGGCAGGCGGGCGTGGTCTTGTCGCAGCCGGTGGTCAGCACCACGCCATCGATCGGATAGCCATGCAGCACTTCCACCAGCCCGAGATAAGCCAGGTTGCGGTCCAGCGCTGCCGTAGGCCGCTTGCCGGTCTCCTGTATCGGATGCAGGGGAAATTCCAGCGGCACACCGCCGCTCGCGCGGATGCCGTCGCGTACGCGCGACGCCAGCTCAATGTGATGGCGGTTGCAGGGTGACAGATCAGATCCGGTCTGCGCGATGCCGATGATCGGATATCCACCGCGCAACTCATCGGGTGTGATGCCGTAATTCATGTAGCGCTCGAGATAGAGCGCCGTCATCGCGGGATCGCCCGGTTCGTCGAACCAGCGACGCGAACGCAGGCGCTTCCCTCCGCTACCGTTGTCTTGGGCCATCGTGCGATCCTCCCGAGCCGAGACGCGGCGCGAAGACTGGGCGCCGGCCAGTGATGGGGTCAAGCGGCGCCGAGATCGCCGAGGGGCTAAGGAGTATCTGACTAAGTCCCGACCAATCCCGGGTGCCTTGCCTCACGGCGGTTTCTATCCGCTTAATGCTGCGACTGATCCCGAAGATCTCCGGAGACACAGCAGTGGCAGACCGGACCCGCATCCTGGTCACGGGCGCGGCTAGCGGCATTGGCGCCGCGATCGGCCGGATGCTGGCGTCGCCCGACACGGCCATCATGCTTCACACGCGCCACAACCGCGACGGCATCAAATCGGTAGCAGCCGAACTACGCCTCAAGGGCGCACAGACCGCGGTCGCACTTGGCGACCTTACCGGATCGGCCACTGCAGACAGTCTGATTGCAGAAACGGTGGAACGGCTGAGCGGCTTGGACGTGTTGATCAGCAATGCCGGCTTTGCCGACCGCACGCCGATCTCGTCACTGAGCGACGCGGCGATGCACGAATCGATCGAAGCCATTCAGGGCGCATTCTTCCGACTCGCCCGTGCCGCAACGCCGCATCTGCGAGCCGGACGCAACCCGCGCGTGGTCGCGGTCTCGAGCTTCGTTGCGCACACGTTTCGCCCGGACATTGCGGTGTTTCCCGCGTCCGCAGCCGCGAAGGCCGCGATGGAGGCACTGGTGCGTGCGCTGGCGATTGAATTGGCGCCGTCCGGCGTGACAGTGAACGCGGTGGTACCGGGATTCATTCGTAAGGATGCCGGCGCGCACCGCGCCATCGATCCCGGCGTGCTCGCGCAGCAGACGGCGCGCATTCCACTCGGCCGGATCGGATCGCCAGCCGATGTCGCAGCGGCCGTGGCTTTCCTTGTGTCGCCAGCGGCAAGTTACGTCACCGGGCAAATCCTGCACGTGGATGGCGGGCTGGTCATCTGATGTGCGAATACATCGGAACGCAATCGCGTAGCGCGCGGTACGGTCGTGGCTGGCCGGGTCGAGCCCGGCTATGACGCAAAGGACCGCGTTGTCATGAGACCTTCTCTGCGACCATCCAGCTCGGCAGCGGCAGGCTCTTCGAACGCAAAAACTCCGGATTGAACAGCTTCGATTGGTAACGTGCCCCTCCGTCGGCGAGGATCGTCACGACCGTGTGGCCGGGGCCAAGCTGACCGGCCACCCGCACCGCCGCCGCGATGTTGATCCCGGACGATGTGCCGACGGACAATCCTTCGTGGATTAACACCTGATAGATCCACTCCAGCGCCTCGCTATCCGCAATACGCTCCGCATCGTCGATCGGCGCCCCTTCCAGGTTGGCGGTGACCCGCGAATTGCCGATGCCCTCGGTGATCGAGCTGCCCTCGATCGAAAGGTCATTGGTCTTGATCCAGCCATAGAGGCCGCTGCCTTCAGGATCGGCCAAAATGATGCGCACCGACGGCTTGCGCGCCTTCAGCGCCATGGCCACGCCGGCCAGCGTTCCACCGGTGCCGCATGCGCAGGTGAAGGCATCCACCTTGCCGTCGGTCTGTTCCCAGATCTCAACGCCGGTCGTCCGTT
The DNA here is from genome assembly GCA_030037665.1 of Acetobacteraceae bacterium. Lineage (GTDB taxonomy): Bacteria > Pseudomonadota > Alphaproteobacteria > Acetobacterales > Acetobacteraceae > JASHVB01. Next base: position 15,218 of record JASHQG010000130.1, on the reverse strand, counting down.
CATGGCCGGCGCGGTTCGCGACGTTGTCGAACTGATTGGCCCAGACGCCGCCCATCTCTTCCGCCATGCGCCGCGACACGTGCACATAATTGCCAGGATCACGATACGGCTTGGCCGGAACCAGCCGCAAATCGGCGCCGATCATGCGCAGGAAGTCGATCTTCTCGCGGCTCTGGGTCTCGGGCATCACAATGACGCTGCGATAGCCGCGCGCGTTGCCGACCAGCGTCAGACCGATGCCGGTGTTGCCTGCGGTGCCTTCGACGATGGTTCCGCCAGGTTTCAGCGTGCCGCGTTGTTCTGCGTCCTCGATGATGAACAGTCCGGTGCGATCCTTTACGGAGCCGCCCGGGCTCATGAATTCCGCCTTGCCGAGAATGTTGCAGCCGGTCGCCTCCGACGCTCGGCGCAATTTGACCAATGGCGTGTTGCCGATCACGGCAGCGAGATCGTCGTCCCAGCGGGAACCGTGATACAAGCGGGTCATCGCATCCCTCGCAGCGAAAGGGTTTCGAGATGGTAGACAATGTGCCGCCCCGGCAGGTCTGGGAAGCCCTGCGCTCCAACCAGCAGGCGCAGTTGGTCGATGTGCGCACTGACGCGGAATGGACTTTCGTCGGTCTGCCTGATCTCTCGTCCGCCGGAAAGCAGGTCGTCCCGATCCAGTGGCAACTCTATCCGACAATGGCGCGCAATGCCGCTTTCGTTGATCAGTTGAAGGAAGCTGGCTTCACGCCGGAGCACCACATCTATTTCATCTGCCGCAGCGGCCAACGCAGCTATGCCGCCGCGCAGGCAGCGCAGGATGCCGGGTTCCCGAACGCATATAACATAGCAGACGGGTTCGAGGGTGCACCGGATGCGGACGGCCATCGCGGCGTGACGGCGGGATGGAAGGCGGAAGGGCTGCCCTGGCGGCAGCGTTAGGTCCACCGCTTCATTTCAGACGTGGCAGCTTGCGCGCGTCGGTCGCCGCGCAAGGCACGCCCCACGCCGGGCGTCGCGGCGCTCTGGACACGTTTCCCGAGCCTCCTAAGCTGGGCGGACAAAATAACGGGAGGGCGCAATGGCCAGACAATATCGTCTGCTATCAGCCGACGGGCATCTCGAAGTGCCGCCGGAACGTTGGACCCATCGTGTGCCGGAGAAGTACCGCGACCGGGCCCCTCACACGGTGCATCTGCCAGACGGTGGCGACGCGTTGATGATTGAGGGCCAGCCGCTGCTGGAAGCCAATTTCCTCGACCTGCGCGCGGGCCATGCGCCCGGGACCTGGCAACCGTTTGGCATCAAGGTAACCGACGCCGCCGGCACCGGTAGCCCGGAGCAACGCGTACGCGAGCAAGACCAGGACGGCATGGACGCTGAGATCCTGTTTGCTGCTATGGTCGCCGGCCCGGTGTTTTGGCGCAACATCGCGCATGACCAGGTGTATCGCGCGGTCATCCGCGCTTATAATGACTGGCTTGGCGAAGAGTATTGCTCGTACGCTCCGGATCGTCTGATCGGCATGGGCGTCATTCCAATCAGCAACGTCGATGACGCCATCGCGGAAATGGAGCACTGCAAAAAACTTGGACTGAAGGGCGTACTCCTTGGTGCGCTGCCGAACGGCAAGGGCTATCCGACACCGGAGGACGATCGGTTCTGGGCGGCGGCACTGGATCTCGACATGCCGGTCACCGCACATGTCCAACTATACCGCACCGGCGCGCGCGCCAGCCAGCCGACATTCAAATATCCGAAAGAAGATGCCGCAATTATGCAGCGGCTGCGCCGGCCGTTTCTGGAGTGGCTCACCAACTTCGGCCTGCCGCCGGCGGTCAGCATGACGCAGCTTGTGCTGGCGGGCGTGTTCGAGCGGTTTCCCAAGCTCAGGATTCTGTTCGCCGAAACGCGGCTCGGCTGGGTGCCGTTCTGGCTGGAGCACATGGACCTGTGGTACGCGCGGCATCTGGGTTGGGCGCAGGAATATTTGGGCTTCACGCCATTGAAGCATCCACCCGGGGACTATGTACGGCAGAACATCTACTTCACCGTGCAATACGAACGTGTCGCTGTGGAACAGCGGCATCACGTGGGCGTTGATCACATCATGTTCGCGACCGACTTTCCGCACATTGAAAACGAATGGCCGAACTCGCGTCGGATCATCGAGACTATCTACGCCGATGTACCAGACCAGGAGAAAGCCAAGATCTGGGCCGGCAATGCCGTGGAGTTTTTCAGACTGGGCCGCTGACGGGCGGTTGTCATTACGAGCGTAGCGGCGAACCAATCCCCCTCGGAAGATTGCTTCGTCGCTGCGCGCGTCGAATTGCGAGACGATTACGCGATCAGGAATGCCTTTGACGAGTTGAAAATCCATGTATCGACGAAGCCGGTCGCTGCCGGCTTGCGTTCGAGCGCGCTGAGCGCGCCCGTCAGGCACATCCAGTTGAGGATCTCCTGTTGCCCGCTGTCCTCTACCGCGTTGCCGGAGTATCCGCGCCACGCATCGTAGTTCCCGGCGCGAAGGTGCTCGTACATCTGCCGGTCCGCCGGCGTATCCGGATAGAGGTAGTGGTTCTTAGCCGTCAGGAACGCATGCGACCAGCCCGACGACGCCAGCAATGCGACCCGGTACGGTGAGTCAGCCAGGATTCGGGCCGTTGCCGCGCCGAGATCGAACAACCGCCACGGCGCCGGCGCCGGCGGGTCCAACTCCGCGGTTGGGCGCGACTTATCGAACACCGGCACACCGCCATGCTGCGAGACGACCTTTCGGCCATAGCAATTGATCGCAAAAGGCACGATCGGATACGGAAACCCCTGACGGTGGTAATCGAGATAGAAAATCGCATTGGTGAACGCATGCCCCAGCGGGTGGTGCAACGGCTTATACGAGTAAGCCGTATCGAACCCCTGCTCCAGCAGCCGCGTCCCGAGCATTTTCGCCGCGGTTCGATGACCAGGCAGTGTCCAGGTCTTGTCGGTCTCGCCCCAGGTGTTGCCTGGCGGCGTCTTGAAGGTGAATTCCTCGTACGCGTTAATGCAGTACGGTGGGATGATGTCCTCGCGGAAGTTCTCGTACTGATCGTCACCCCAGATCAGCACGAAGTCCGGCCGGAAATCATCGAGCGCCGCGCGCACGCGTTCCATCCAGCCGACAAGGGCGGCGCGATGATGGCCCGCTGACGCGGTACCCTGATCGTTGCCCCATTCCTCCCGCATGGCGGCCGGCCAACCGTCCGGCGTGCGCAGTCGGGCCGGCAGATCAGGATTCTCCAGCATGCGTACGAGGATTCCAGCCATCCGGTCATCGGGCCTGGCGAGCGGCGGATAATGCGATATGCCGAGCGCAAGGATGTCAGCCATCGTTCCCTCCGTGTTATGTGGCAGAGTAGCCGGGCTTGTGGGTGGCACGACAACATTAGCACCCATTTGCGCGCGTTTCACGCCGGGCGTCGACGGCCGGCGGCGTGGCGCACTCAGGCGACCGGTGCGGGACCCACCAACAGCCGCAGCACCACCATCCACGGATAGCGGGTATCCAGAATCCGGCCATCCGGGCCGGCCAGCTTTCCGTCCGGCGTGACCGGCACGTGGGTCAGCGTCACCGCATCGTCGACGTTGCCGCCTATCACGCTGATCTGGCCCGGGACGGAGGTGTCCACCACGATCGAACAATGTGCGGGAAAGTGCGCTTGGGGCAGATTGTCATAAGTTATTGACGCCGCACGGTCGCGGCCGGCACAGATCAGATCACCTGATTGTGGCGCGTAGGCATTCGGTCGCTCAGCCGTGATCAGCCAGCCGTGCGTCTCGCCCAGCGCCATTTGCTTGGCGATACCGATGTAATGCGCATGGTCCGGCGCATACGGAAAACGCGGTCCTGCCCCGGCAATCCGCATCACATACGACACAAACGCGGCTGACCAGGCGAAGTCGCCGTGCACGCTCGTCGGGAAAACTGCCCCGCTGGCGTCGTGCATGCCGGTCCACCCGGACTCCTTGGAACCGAAATCCATGCCCAACCACCAGTATTCGCCCACGCGCTGCCACAGCCCTGGTTGGCGATCCGGCATGTCCTGCGGCAGCGGGGGCGGGCGCGTGTCGGGTGCAGCGTCATCGACCGGCTGACCGAACAGGCGCCACTCGCGCAACGCGATCGCCACCACGGACCGACGTGAGAACGGTTCGTATGGCACGCGCGCGAACGGCGGCACGAACGCATCTGGGGCTGGGGTTGGGGTTGGTGCAGGCGTGCCGCAGGCCGCGAGCAGCGCGACAATGATCAGAGCACACCAGCGCATCATCGTGCGCCCGGCGATTGCATGGCCTGCCAGATGCGCACAGGCGTCGCCGGCCCATCGAAGCCGGTCACGCCGAGCGGTGCCAGCGCATCCAGCACGGCATTACCGATGGCGGGGAACAGGGCCGCAGCGGCAGCCTCGCCGCAGCCTTTCACGCCAAGCGGGTTGGTCGTGCAGCGCGTGCCGTTGAAAGCGACGTTGAACGAGGGAAGATCGTCGGCGCGCGGCAACGCGTAGTCCATGAATGAGCCAGCCAAAAGCTGGCCGGATTGCGCATCGTAAGCCGCATGTTCCTGCAGGGCCTGGCCCGCGCCCTGGGCAATCGCTCCATGCGCCTGGCCGGACGCCACCTTGGGGTTCACAAGGACGCCGTAATCGTCCACCGCCGTGTGCTTCACCAGGGCGACGCGACCAGTGTCGCGGTCTATCTCTACTTCGACAATGTGCGTGCCGTTGGGAAAGGTCATGTGTTCGCGGGTCCAGGCGTAATACGTATTCAGCGGCGTGTCGTGTTTGCGGGCGTGCTCTGCGACATCCAGCAACGGCACCGAACGGTTGGTGCCGACAAGCGAGAACAGTCCGTCGGCAAAAGCGATGTCGACCGCTGCCGCGTCCAGCATGGATGCGGCGACCCCTGCTCCCTTCGCGACGATCGTCTCCGACGCACGCCAGATGGCAGTGCCGCCCATGTAAGTGGCGCGGCTGCTGCCGTGCCCACCGCCGATCGGTGTAAGGTCCGTGTCGCCCTGACGCAGCCGGATCAGCGCATTTGGCACGCCGAGACGGTCGGCAAGAATCTGTGGAAATGTCGTCTCGTGACCCTGGCCGATGGTCTGCGTGCCGGTGATCAGCGATACCGTGCCGTCAGTCTCGAAGCGGATATCGACGTTCTCGCTCGGCGATCCACCAGTTCCCTTGATGTGGCAGGCAATGCCTAGGCCGCGTAGGCAGCCTCGCGCCTCGCTCTCGGCCCGGCGGGCAGCAAAGTTGGGCAGGTCCGCGCGCGTCAGTGCGAGATCGAATGTTTCGGCGAAATGTCCGCTGTCCACGCTGAAGCCGAGCGCGTTCTTCATCGGCATTGTCTCGGCCGGCACCGCGTTGCGGCGACGCAATTCGGCGCGGTCGAAGCCGCATTGCCGGGCGGCGAGATCGATCAACCGCTCGATGATGTTGACCGACTCCGCGAAGCCTGGAGCGCGCGTCACGCCGATCGGTGTGGTATTGCTCAGAACCGCGCGGATGTGCAGCGCGACTGCCGGAATATTGTAGATCGTGCCCTGCAGATGGGGGTACTGGTTCGTCTGCACGGCGACCGATCCCCCGGCGGTGTACGCGCCGACATTGGCGACACTGCTCACCCGCAGCGCGAGGAAGGATCCGTCCGAGTCGAGCGCCAGAGACGCGTCGGCGATGTGGTCGCGTGCTTGGTGGTCGGTGACGAAGACCTCGGAACGCGATGCGATCCATTTCACCGGCCGCCCTACGCGCCGGGCTGCCCACAGCATCAGCGCATGCTCTGCATATGCGAAATTCTTTGCCCCGAAGCCGCCGCCGACATCTGGCGCAACGAACCGCACCGCCGCTGGCGGCACACCCAGCACGCGTGCAGCCACGTCGCGGTTGCCGTGCAGGCTCTGGCTGGAGACATACAAGGTGTAGCGCTGCGTCGCCGGATCGTAGGTGCCGATCGCGCCGCGCGGCTCCATCGGATTGGTGACGATGCGGTGGTTGTCGAGCCGTATCGTCACGATATGGGCCGCACGAGCGAACGCAGCATCGGCGTGCGCCGCATCGCCCCAGTGCCAGTCGAGGCAGAGATTACCCGGAACCTCCGGCGTCAACTCCGGCGCCCCTGCGGTCAACGCAGCATCGGCGGTGGTAACGGCGGGCAGCGGCGTGTAGTCAACGAGCACGAGTTCCGCGGCATCGAGTGCCTGGCTCCGGCTTTCCGCGACGATCAAAGTGACCGCCTCGCCGACGTGCCGCACTTTGCCGTGCGCGAGTAACGGCTGCGGGGCGACGGCGAACGGCTCGCCGGTCTGCACATTGGCCTCGACCGTCGGACGAATCGGCCGCAACCCATCCGCTTGCAGGTCGGCCGCAGTCAGCACCCCCAACACGCCGGGGGCGCCACGCGCGGCCTCGGCGTCGATGCCCCGGATCGCCGCATGCGCGTGCGGTGAGCGCAGAATAACGCCGTGCGCCAGACGGTCGAAGCGGAGGTCGTCGAGATAAGCCCCCTGCCCGGTTAGGAACCGCGCGTCTTCCCGGCGCTCTGGTGCATCACCGATCACAAACGTGGCTGGCATGCGGACCTCCCGGTTGGTGCGGCGTGGAGTGCCCTCGATTCAGGCGGGGCGTCAATCCGGATCTCCTCGTGCGTCAGTGTGAATTGCCGCCGTACATGGTGGCCACCCAGTGCTCGATGAAACGCGCGGGCCATCATCTTCCCCCCCCGAAAGCCGGGCCGGTCGCGTGCAGCCCTGACCAGGTCCGAAGCGGCGTCTGGCGCGCGGCTTTCGCACCAATGATGATGAACGATTTCTGGTCGGGCGCGGGAGCGCCCGACCAGAAAGGATGTGCGACAACGTCCTCACCGGCCCACCGAAGGCCCGCGGCGGAGACGTTTTCATCGAGGATGGTCCGGCCGGCGGGCCGCTCGGAACCTCGCAATGACCGGCGCGGTGCTGCTATGAACGATGGCGGACCATGCCCGATCGGGGAGACCGATGAGCCAGAAACGCAAACTCCGTCTCGGCGCGTTCATGCGCCCGGTGAGCATTCATACCGCAGCCTGGCGCTATCCCGGTGCCTGGGCGGACGCGAACTTCAACTTCCCGCGCATCAAGCGTCTGGCCCAGACGCTGGAACGCGGCAAGTTCGACGCATTCTTCATGGCTGATCATCTGGCCGTGCTGAACATGCCGATGAACGCTCTGAAGCGCAGCGCAACTGTCACCTCGTTCGAGCCGATGACGCTGCTGGCGGCGCTGGCCATGGCGACGGAACACCTGGGTCTGATCGCGACTGGTTCCACCACGTTCGACGCGCCCTATCATGTAGCGCGTCGATTCGCCTCGCTGGATCATATCAGCGCCGGGAGGGCAGCCTGGAACATCGTCACCACGTCCAATCCCGACGCCGCGCTGAATTTCGGCCTGGAAGAACATGTGGAGCACGACGAGCGCTATCGTCGCGCCCGCGAATTCTATGATGTGGTGACAGGGCTGTGGGACAGCTGGGCGGAGGATGCGTTCATCCGTAACACGGAAACCGGCGAATATTTCGATCCGTCGCGTCTGCATGTGCTGAACCACAAAGGTGACCACTACTCGGTACGCGGCCCGCTCAATATTGCGCGGCCAATCCAGGGCTGGCCGGTCATCGTCCAGGCCGGCGCATCCGAGGCGGGGCGGCAATTCGCCGCCGAAGTGGCCGAGGTCATTTTTGCCGGCGCCGGCGATCTGGAAGGCGGTCGCGCGCTTTATGCGGACATCAAGGGGCGCATGGCGAAGCTCGGTCGCAACCCGGATCATCTGAAGATTCTGCCCGGTGCATTCGTGGTGGTCGGCGATTCGCTGGAGGAAGCCAAGGAGAAGCGCGCGCGGCTCGATAACCTGGTGCACTACGACAGCGCGATCGCTTCGCTGTCGATTGCCCTCGGCACCGACGCATCGAAGTTCGATCCCGACCGCCCTCTCCCGGACATCCCGGAAAGCAACGCCAGCCAGAGCGGCCGCGCGCGGGCCATCGCGCTGGCACAACGCGAGAACCTGACCGTCCGCCAACTCGCGCAGCGCCTTGGCGGCTACGCCGGTCCTGCTCTGCTTGGAACGCCGGCAATCATCGCCGACCAGATGGAGGAGTGGCTGACCACCAACGCTTGCGACGGGTTTAACATCATGTTCCCCTACCTGCCGGGTGGGGTGGATGACTTCGTGGAGCGCGTCGTGCCGGAACTGCAGCGGCGCGGCCTGTTCCGCAAGGAGTACGAAGGAACGACGCTGCGCGAGAACCTCGGCCTGCCGCGACCGGAGAACAGGTTTTTCGCCTAAGCTAACGGAGCCAGTCAATGATCACTGCTATCGTGCTCTACGATCTGCCGCCACATATCGACCGCGATGCATGCCGGGACCATTTCCTGAAGATCGCGCCGGACTTCCTCGGCGTGCGCGGCTTCATCCGAAAGCAATTCATCTGCGATGCCGAAGGCCGCGTTGCCGGCGGTTCCTATATCTGGGAAGATCTCGCGTCAGCAAAGGCATTCTACAACGGCCCCTGGCTCGAGGGCATTCGCAGCCGCTATGGCTGCGAGCCACGCATATCCTATTTCGACACGTTCGCCATCGCCGATCAGGCGACGCATTACGCCGGGGCGCCGCATTCGCCGCGGTACACGATGGCGTGACGAGGGAAGTGCGCTATGGCCGGATTGCTCGGAGGGCAGCTGGCGCTGATCACCGGCGCCGGATCCGGCATCGGCGAAGCGAATGCCCGCGGCATGGCTGATGGCGGTGCGCGCGTGCTCGTGGCCGACCTCAAGGGCGATGCCGCGGAACGTGTCGCCGCTTGGCATCCGCGTCGATGCGATCGGCCCAGGCATGGTCGCGACGCCGCTCAACGCTGAGGCACGGGAGAACCCGGAAGACATGCGCAACTTTCAGAACCGCACCCCGCTCAGCCGGATCGGAGAACCTGCCGACATCGCCGGCCCGGCGGTGTTCCTGGCGTCCGACATGGCGCGGTATGTCACCGGCGTGACGTTGCCGGTGGACGGTGGCTTCCTTGCGTACTGACATCCCGAGGGCGGTCCGCACGAAACTGCTGGAAATCGCTTACCTGGAAAGCGGTCCCCCCGAAGGGGCACCGGTGATCCTGCTGCATGGCTGGCCCTCGGACGTGCACGATTTCGATGATGCCAGGGCAACCCTGGCCGCCGACGGCTGCCGTGTTCTGGTACCATGGTTGCGCGGTTATGGACCGACGCGGTTCCTCGAGAGGGCGACGCCCCGGTCCGGCCAGCAGGCGGCATTGGGTGCCGACGTCCGGGATTTCATGGATGCACTCGGCATCCGCCAGGCGGTGCTGGGCGGGTACGACTGGGGCGGACGTGCGGCGTGTGTCGTTGCGGCGCTATGGCCGGAGCGGGTCCGGGCGCTGGTGACGATGAACGGCTATGCGATCCAGAACATTGCCGCGTCCGGCAGGCCGGCGTCGGCGGAGCAGGAACATCGCTATTGGTACCAGTGGTATTTCAGCACCGAACGCGGTCGCTCCGGGCTGGCGCAGAACCGTCGCGAAATCGCACGGTTGCTGTGGCGACTTTGGTCGCCGAACTGGGCGTTCGATGACGCGACGTTCGATGCGACGGCAGCAAGCTTCGACAATCCGGATTTCGTCGACGTGACAATCCAGTCCTATCGCCACCGCTATGGCGCCGCGCCAGGCGACCCGGCCATGCAGGAACTCGAGCACAGCCTCGCGGCCCTCCCAACGATTTCCGTTCCCACCATCGTGCTGCATGGCGAGGCCGACGGCGTCGGTCCGGTGGACGGATCCGCCAATCACGCCCGTCACTTCACCGGCCGTTATGCGCGGCGGGTGATTCCGGTGGCCGGGCATTTCCTCTCGCGCGAGCGGCCGGATACCGTGGTACAGGCGGTGCGGGATCTGCTGGCACCGACCGTCGAGAGAGTCTGAGTCATGCGTTCCGATGGCATTGCTGCGCGGCTCGCACCGGCACCCGATCGCTCGGTCGTGCTTCGGCGGCGCCCCACCCGCGATAGTCAGGAAAAGCAGGAGCCTTATTGATGGATGACGCCGCCCTCACTGGCGCCGTACCGACGCTGGATGCCAAGACGATCGCCGAACTGGCAGACCAACTCTCTCAGCTCCTGCGGCTGCGCACGTTGCCGATCGGCATGAAGGGTTTCGCCGACCTCGAAACCATGACCGATGTTCCGGGCCTGCGCCGCCCGCCCAAGGGGCGCACGTTTTCCACCTGCCAGCTTGTGACACAGGCGCGCATGGCCGGCTTCACCCTCGGAATCACCACCGAGAACATTCCCGCATTCTCAAGCTGCAGCAGTGTCATCGGCCTCGACGCACCGGGCGAGGTCTATACCTCTGGCCGCAAGATGGAAGGCGTGTGGTTCGAGAACCGTGATGCAGCCGCCGCACACCAAGCCGGCATGCCGCGCGTCGCACCTGGCACGTATCGGGGCATGGTGGTTTCGCCACTGCGCACGGCACGGCTCGACCCGCCCGATATCTGTCTCTTCTACGGCAATCCAGCGCAGATGATCCTGTTCATCAACGGACTGCAATGGAAAAACTATCGGCGCTACGATTTCAGCATCACTGGTGAAAGCGCATGCGCCGACAGTTGGGGCCATGCGCTGAAAACCCGCACTGTCAGCCTCTCCATTCCGTGCTACGCCGAACGGCGCTATGGTGGCGTTGCGGACGACGAAATGCTGATGGCCTGTCCGCCGGAGGACCTGCAACGCGCGGTGACCGGCCTGCAGGGCCTGTCGAAAGCCGGATTGCGCTATCCGATCATGCCGTTCGGTCCGCAGGCAGAGCCAGCAGAGGGCATGGCCAAGAGCTACGCCGGGAAGGCGTAATCGCGGTTTCTCTCACGGCGCGACGCCGCGGCGAAGCATTCTGCCAAAGCTGATTGGTGCAGCCGTTCGGCCTGGCAGTGACAGCCCGCTCACCGCCTCGCGTTCGCTAGCGGAATTGCAGCATCGATCAGCTGGATCGTCTGCATGCGCCGACCAGCCGCGAGGGCCTGCAACGCCTGGCTGATCTGCGCCACCGCCGGGTTGCCACTGGGATTATTCGTCTGCCCCTGCGGCACCGAGCGAGACAACAGACGCGTCTGCGCCATCTCGAGCGCTTGCTGCGCCTCACCGGTCCTGCCTGCCCGCAGTGCATCGTCCGCCGCCCGCAGAAAGTCCGCGGCAGAGGCATTTGGCGCGAGCTGCGGCGACGGCAAATTCGGCGCGATTCGCGAGTGCGTGTTGTACTGGTTGATATTGCTTGCCCGATTTCCCAACGGCAGGGACATACCCGTGCCGACCACATTGCCGGGGCGCGCACCGGTGACCGGACTGGCTCCCTGTGGCACGCCCTGCGCAAGGGCCGGTGCCGCCAGCAACGCGGAAAGCGCAATGGTAGACAAAAGGGAGTAACGCATGGGCGATCTCCTCAATGCGAGCACGCTGCACTCCTTATCGGGTGCTGCCCACGCAATTGTGGCAGAACCGCACGGAGACGATGACGAAGCGTTGAGGGCATACCGCACCCTAGCGCCAGCGCCGGTGGAACCACAGCCATTGGTCCGGGTGTTCGCGAATCCAGCCCTCTACCACACTGTTTATCATTTGCGTGGCCGCCGCGATATCCGGCTGCCCGGACGCATCGCGGGGCAGCGCGAGAGGTCCCTCGGCCATGATACGGAACCGTCGATCCGGCAGTCGGACCACCCGGACGCCGATGACGGGACAGTCAAACTGCCGCGCCAGACGCGCGATCGTCGGATTGGCCTTGCAGTGGCGGCCAAAAAATACAACATCCTCACCGCGCGAGAAATGCTGGTCCACCAGCATGCCAAGATGCTCGCCGTTTTCCAGCGCGGCCGCCATCTCCAGCGCCGCCTGAGGTCGCGTGCGAATCAGACGGCCCATCAGCGGCGCCCGGATGCGTATGATCTCCTCCGCCACCGATTTGTTGTTTGGCATGCGGTAGACGACCGCGGAAGGTAGGCCATGCGCGGCCGCAGCCAATGCCGGAAGTTCCCAATTGCCGAGATGCGCAGCAAAGCACAATGCCGGTTTGCCGTCGTCGCGCAATGCCACAAACAGATCGACGTCGTCGGTGATGACGCGGCCCTGATTGGGACACTCCGGATCGAAGTCCCACAGTTGCCCGAGATGAACGTATTCGCCGGCGACACGCCCCAGATTGTCCCACGCACCACGCAGCGTCGCCTCGATCCACGCCGCATCCTTCTCGGGAAACGCCGCGCGCAGATTTGCCTGCCCGATGCGGTGCACCGGCAGCCACGGGCCCACGGTCCGCGCGATCGCGCCGCACACGTCCGAGGCCCGGTCAGGGTCGCTTCGACGCAGCAAAGCCAGCAATGACTTGACGATACGCCCGAGAATGCGATCGCCGTAGCGTGACAGCAGCCGCATTCACAGCTCGGCAAGGAGCTTGCCAAACACGTCGCGACTTTCCAAGCGCACCAGGCCGTCATGGAACGTGTCCAGCGGGTAGACCGTATCGATCACCGGCCGCACGCCACCGGCGATGCGATTCAACGCACGCGCCAATGCCGACAGCGGTGCGCCAAACGAGCCGATGATGCGGTACTGTTGCTGGAAGAGCTGCATCAGGTTGATGCTGCCCGACGGCCCGGACGTCGCACCACAGGTCACCAGCCGCCCGCCACGCTTCAGTGAAAGCAGCGAACCGGACCACGTGTCGGCGCCGGTGTGCTCGAATACCACATCAACGCCGCGCTTGGCGGTCAGGCGGCGGACCACGCCTTCGAATCGGTCCTCGCGATAGTTGATGACGTGATCGGCGCCGATCGCTTTAGCCTTTTCCGCCTTGTCCGCACCGCCGACCGTGGTGAGGACGGTGCAGCCGAGCGACTTCGCAATCCGGATGGCGATGCTGCCGATGCCGGAACCGCCGGCATGTACCAGGATCGTCTCGCCCGGCTGCAGCGCGGCATTGTCGAACAGCATGTGCTCCACGGTGGCATAAGCGACGGGGACGGTGGCAGCGTCGTGCAGGTCCACGCCGGAGGGAACCGGCACCAGGAGGCGCGCCGGGTGGTTAGCGAACTCCTGCGCGAAGCCATCCAGATGAAAGCCGCGTACGCCGCCCGGGTTCTCGCACAGATTCTCCTGCCCGGCGCGGCAGGGTTTGCATTGGCCGCATACCAGAGCTGCGAACGGGATCACACGGTCACCGGGGCGGACATTGCTCACGCCCTGCCCGACCGCGACCACCTCGCCGGCAGCCTCGGCGCCGACCACCAGCGGATACGTTCGCTTGGCGAATGCCATGCCGCGGAAGCCCCACACGTCGATATGGTTCAGCCCGATGGCGCGGACCCGTAGCTGCGCCTCGCCCGGCCCGGGCGGCGGGGGCGGATTGCGCTGAGCCAGCACGAGTTCACGGTCGGCAACAAGCTGCAAGGCGCGAATCTGTCCCTCCTGTCTTTGCGAGGCCTGCAAGTCCAAAGCAATCTGCACAACGTCATGGTTGGTCCTGTGCCAGCCGTTTACGCCTGTCAGTGGTGTGTCCGGCGAAGGCGCAGCTAGCCGCCCGTGCGCGGCCGTGACATCCTAGCAGATTGCTGCGGCGCGATGCGCCCCGCAATGACAGGAGAGACGGCCATGGTGCACGACGAGGACCTGCCGGTACGCAAGCGGACGCGCCTGGAGAAGCTGGTGCTCGACACCCTGGGGATCGAGGAACTGCGCGACTATATCGGCGAGCTGCAGGAGGAGATCGCTCGGGTCGAGGCCGACATCGCGCGCAAGCAAGGCCACCGCAGCGCCGCGGACGCCTTCTTCCGTAAGCCGTAGCCGAGGCGGTTAGATCTTTACCCGCGGGGCGCACGGACCTATGCACCGTTTGCCGCCGGATGGGGCGTCGCCAAGCGGTAAGGCAGCGGATTTTGGTTCCGCCATACGGAGGTTCGAATCCTCCCGCCCCAGCCATTGATTTCACTACGTTTTTTCCTCTTCTGAGCCGGCGGCCTTAGGCGCGGTCGGGAGTTTTTCGTCCCCGTTGTGATCTCCTGCGCCGAGCCGATAGGCGTTGAGCTTGGCAATCGCATTCCGAGGGATCGCCGCGTCTCGCGAGCAGCGTCTCCGCCTCCGCAAGCATGTCACCTTTGTTCGGGTGTTCGATGCCGTCAGGTCACCGCCGTCACCTCATCGCCGTCGTCACGGGAGGTCGTGGCAACGGTCTGCTTGTCCGCCGGTAGAAAGCCGAGCAGAAGATCTGTCGCCTTTCTGGCCTTGGATGCCGGGCGGACGATGGCGCGGTTGCCTTCACGCAGTACGACGCCCAGGAACCGATGTAATCGGCGTGGCGCACGTTCGGCTCGATGCCGAGCGCCGCGCAGCAGAGCGCCGCCGGGATCTCGGCGACCAGCTCCTTGAAAGCATACGTCTTGGTCCCGAAGGCGCCCGAGAGGTCGCGATTCAAACGGTGTCGCGCTCCGCTCGCGTGGGAACATTCGTGAAGTACGGTCCGACGCCAATTGATCGGCTCGAGGAAAGCCCGGGGCGGCGGCACCTGTACATGGTCGAGCGCTGCCTCGTGAATAGCGCTATCGCCGCCGATGGAAAAATCGATCCCACCGGCCTTGATGAGCGCTTCGACATTCGATGTGATCAGGGCAGATTCCGGTGACGGCACGACGGTGATCCCGCCGGGCAGCCCGGCGCACTGAGCGGCGTTGAACACTGTGACGCGTTTAAGGAATAGGATCGCATGAGCGTCGTCGCCAGTTTCGCTGGCCCGCCGCTTTTCTTCACCGGGCACGAAGCGGTCGGCATAGCAGACCGTGGTGCCACGCTCTGCACGGTGCACATTGCCGCCGAGCGACAGCGCCTGACGGAGGCTAAGCCAGCTCTGGCTGGGGAAGCCACGCTCGACAACGGCGGCCCAGAGGATCAGGTCCTGGCCCTGTGTACGCTGGATTTCCCGGAAGCAGGAGTATCAAGTAGCGGGGCATGTCTGGGAAGAGGCGTCGTACCTGTCGTGGATGTCAGGTGGTATACGTCGACCCGGAACACACGGAAAGCCGGACGCTCTTCTGTGTCGTGGCGCGCGTTCAGCGCGAGGTCGACATTCCCTCAAATCTCCACCCACTTTCCGGAAGAGAGCAAT
>JASHQG010000017.1 GCA_030037665.1 Acetobacteraceae bacterium | reverse complement strand
AAGCAGCCTGCTAGCGAAGCAAGCGCATCGTCGACTCGGCAATGGGTCCATTCATTGACAACAAACTGATACGGGAATTCAGCTTCAACTCACGCACTACAATCGCTTCGGCAGGAATCCACGGTCCGATCGGCACCTCTCGCGCCAGCGGCACTACGTGCGGTTCTCGACGGACTGACTGGCGAGCTTGAAGAGCTGGAGGCGTAGCGGTCCGAGCGCCGCACGAGGTCACAACGCCCAAGCTGATACGTGACGCAAGAGGACGTCACCCCGTTTCGGACAACAACCAACCACCGGCGTGCGAAGCCGTTCACGGGGCGACGCGTCGCGCGGCGGGAGCGGCGTTTTAGACAAAGTCTTGCGTTCGGTCAGGCGACGGCGCAATGCTGGCGGCCCGCGTCGTCAGCACAGGAGGTGCTGAATGGGGGTTCGCAGGAGCGGGATGGTTCTGACCTTTGCGCTAGCGATCGGAGCGGTCCAGCCGAGCGCCGAACAGCAAACGCTTAACCAGAGCACAGACCAGCAACGACTTGATCTGCCGCTCGGCCCGCTCACGGGCAATGGCGCCTCAGGCGCGAAGCTGTCTTTCGGCTCCGTTGGGCTGGATTCCCAGGCGGGGGCGTCGTACGTGCCCGGTCGTGGCGACGATCCTTACTATTTCAATATTCCGAGCAAACGTCCGGCGCCGAAAGTTCCAGGAATACTAATCCGCATTCCGCTTGGTCAGGACGCCGCGCATCAGTAACCATGCCCTGCGCATTCAGCAGTGATCGCGAAAAAACGTTAATCAAAATGGGCCGCCGCTCGGCTCATGTCCTATCTCGGGTTGGAGGAATTTGTTAGAAGAGGTCGCCGTCAGCGGCGCACCCGTTCGCACGAGCCAACCGATGGGACAGCAATGGAATGCGCGGAACTTTGCGCGCGGAGAGGGAGCCTGATCTTTCGCTTCACTGCATCGAGGTCAACCTGTCTCACGCCGTCGCGTGGCTGGCGCGTCCGATCGCCGCCAGTACGCCGACTTCGTTGCAATATCAATACTCACTACGCCCACGCTACCCCCGGTGCGGCGCACACTTGCGGTCACGATCAAGGCGGTGTTGATCGCCAGCCGCAGGTAATCGACACGGAAGTTGATGGTCGGCGGCGTCCGGCCGGCTACCGGCGCACCCACCTCTGGTCGGCCCCGCAGGCACAAGCGCATTAAAATCCACCTTGAGCGTGCGGGCCAGTCTTCGCAGCGTTATGCGCTGCCGTTTTTTGCTCTGGTCTCTATATCGGCGAGGTAATGAAACTGAAACCGCGGCAGCGTAACGCTCGAGGCCGGACTGTCAGACACCCTCCGTCACAGTGTCGCGGTACCCCAGACTCTTGAAGACCGACTTCTGCGCTGCCAGCACGCGCGTGACTTCCGCCTGATCGGGGGTAAGGGTCCAGACACCGCGTTGTTCGGTGCCGCCGAGCAGAACGCCATCGCGGCGCGGGAATGCATAGATAGCGTCACCGATCATGTTGTAGGTGACTTCCGGTTGCGGCAGCACCACGACGAGCTGGCCCTTCACGGGAATGAGGTCGTAATCGCCGAACAGGTCGCGCGCGCCGAGGCCAGTGCAGTTGAACACGACGGGTTCGGTAAGGCGCAATATGTCTGCGGGTGTGTTGAACCGCCGCACCACAATGCGGCCGCCCGCTTCGCGCACGTCGCGCATCAGCGCGGGCAGATACAGGGCTGGTTCGATCATCATGGTATCGAACTGGCGCGTGAAGAACCCGCGGAACGGGTTTTCGCGAGGTTCGAGGATGCGGCACTCGATACAGAGATCCGTAAGCGCCATGGACCGGTCGTCGGGCGGCGGTTCCCGATAAGGCGTGGCGCGGACGACGTAGTTGCGTCGCCAGCTTATGCCGTAGGTCTCGCCCGGCAGAGTCTGAAAGCGATGGTACGCGAGGCCGGCTGCGCGAACGAACTGCACGCGGAATGCAGAAGTCAACGCGTCTTCGTCATAAACATAAGACGGCCACCACTGTGCACCGGCGACGTTCGACGTGGTATCGGGCGGAAGCGCGGCAGCGTAGACGGTCACCTGCATGCCGCGCTCCTGGGCAAGCCGCGCGGTGGCAAGGCCGACTGCGCCGCAGCCGAGCACGGCGCAGTGGCGCGCGGGCGGAGCCTGCTCGAGGGCGAGCGCGGCGGTGCCCCAGGAAAGTGTGACACCACCGCCACCGTGCCCGTAATTGTGCACGATCGTTTTGTCACCGAGAATTTCGTTGCGCACGACAAAGCCGGCAGGGCGGAATGGGCGCAGGCCAACATCAATGCGAATGATTCGGTCGCGAGCGACATCGACGGGGGCAAGTACGAGGCGGGTGCCGCGAGATGGCAGCGGCGGCGTGAGACGGGGCGCAGCGCAGGCCGCAACCGAGGCCGGCAGGGCGGCGAGCAGCGTGCGACGGGGACAGATGAATGGCATTCAAAGCCGCATGTCAGCACTGATTCGATCGGCGGGTGTTTCGGGAACTAGCTCGCTGATGGCAAGAGAAAAGGCGCACTGCCGACAACCCGAGACCGAAAGTACCGATGTGACAGGCCGGGGCGGACTCCTCCTGGCGGCGATCCGGTGCCTGGACAAACGGGCCCGTCACCCGGAGCAGTTCACAAGCAGACCGTCGATGGAAGTGCGGTTCGCCCATGAACGAGTGCGGTCGTTCCAATACGGCGGCCGAAGCGTGTTCGGCCCCGAGCCGCCGCCCCGCGCAACGGCGTGGCGAACAGGATAGCCCGCGCTCGAACGCACAATCGATGCCGCAACGTCATCGGGCAACGGTTCGCCGCGGCGCGACCGGCGCGGTGCGGATGCTGGCTACGTCGATCGCCGGCATGGGAAGATCGATCGCGTGAAGGACACCGTTCGCAAGACTGTTGTAATCCTTGAAGCTGCGGCGCAGCCACGCACGCCAGCCAGGCAGGCCGCCACTGGCATGTAGCTCAAACGCCGATTCGCGCCCATCAAGCGACGATGAGACATGATCCCACACGAGCTGCAATAACGCCGCACGCTGGCGTGCCGAGAACCCGCCACCGCCGAACGCCTCCTCGAGGCCCGCCGCCAGTTCGGGCATCTCCAAATCGCTGCTAAGCGGTGCCATCACCAGCGAGGATCCCGGGATGATGCGCAACAGTTCGGACATGAGCTGTCGCGCCTTTAGCAACGCAATTCCGCCGGCCGCGAGGTGCGCGTGGTTGGGGACGCAGTAGCCGGTCGGGGTGAAGTCTGGATCATGCTCACTGGCGATGATGCAGCAGCGAACGACCTGGACCTCGGCGATGAGATCGACGAGGTATCCGACTGTCGCCTCGTGCTGTTTGAGTCCCATCGCGTCGGTCAATGCCAGCGCCAGACCGAGGGTAAACTCAGCCCGGGCCAGCCAGCCGCGCAGGTGGTGCCACCGCAACCAGCGCGGAATCGCCTCCGGCTCGGGATCGACGGCGAACACGCGTTCCCATGGGATGAACACGTTGTCGAGCCACATCTGGCCGTCGAGTTCGTCGTACCGAGCGGACAGCGGAGCGGTGAACCGGTCACGGTCGCGGGTCGCGACTTTGCGGCACAGAACGGTGACGCCGGGGGCATTGACCGGGACGATAAACCCAGCTGGATGTCCGTCGATTTCGAGCCCAGTCAGCGTACCGACGTAAACATCCTCAGCAAAGGCAGGGCTTGTGTGCATGCCCAGCCGGCCGCGTACCACCATGCCTTTGTCATTCTCGCTCACCCGTTTGACCGAGACCCGGTCCATTGGATCGGCCCGCATCCGCTGGCCGATCACGGGTGCGCCGCCGCAAAAGGTGAGGAACCGGCCAGTGCTGGCGATCATGTCGCGATAGGCCATCGCGTTGGCGGGGTGATGTGCGCCGGCATTGCGGGTCTCGGCCGCGGTCAACACACCGAGGCTTATCAGGTGGCCGTACTGAGGGGTATGGGTGATGTTGCCGGCACTGAGGAAAATCGTTGTTTGAATCGCGCGACCGATCGCGATTACCTCCGCGCTCGTCTTCGGCAGCACGAAAGCCCAAGGCACGCGGATGTCGTTCACATCGGGTGGCGAAAGCAATGTGTCAGCCCAGGCAGGATCGAAATGGCGATCGTACCAAGCTACGTATTGCTCCACCATCGCGCTTGTCGCGGGGTGGGTTACCACGTCGTGGACGTGGCCCTCGCCCATAACGAAGACCCTACGGCCGTCGCGCAATGCTTCGCGATACTCGGCACCAGTTCTCATGCGTGAATCCTTGGTGTTATGGCCGTGTCTCTCCTGGCTGGCGGCAGGGACACCGCGACCAGCACAAGAGCCTTTCGAGACGTCCTCAGAAGCCACCGGAAAAGGCTTCGCGGCCGTGGCATCATGGCGAGCTTGCACGCTTGAACCGGTAGTTGAATCGGTCCCCGTCCGTTGTCACCAGGCCAACGGTGGGTGCCGGAAAGTGAATCGGCAATAGCAACGTATCGGTATCTGTGACCGACGACAAAAACCGCCGCCGGGAGACTGCTGCTTCGATTGGATCCCAGTCGACTCCAGGGGACCAAGCGACCTCTCGGCATTGGATCGCGTGGTGCATCATGTCCCCGGTTACTATCGCGCGCTGTCCCCGAGAGGAGATATTGACGCAGCAATGACATGGTGAATGGCCGGGCGTCGGCGTCAACGTGATGGTGTCGTCCAGGGCATAATCGTCATCCACCAGCAGTGCCTGGCCTGCTTCCACGATCGGCAGGCAGTTATCACGGAATACCGTGCCGGGCGGATTGGCGCCCTTGGCATGCTCCCCTTCCCAGGCTGCATACTCGCGTTTGTGGAACACGTATTTCGCATTCGGGAACGTTGGCACCCAACGTCCGTCGTGCAGGGTTGTGTTCCAGCCCGTGTGATCGATATGCAGATGCGTGCAAAACACGTAGTCTATTTGGTCGTAGCTTACGCCCAACGCGAATAGCTCATTCCGCCATCGTTGTTTGCCGGGAAAGTCGAACGGTGGTGGATGGCCCTTGTCCTCGCCTGTGCAGGTATCGACCAGGATAGTGTGATGCGGCGAGCGAACCACGAAGGTCTGGTACGTGATGCACATCCGTCCCGAGGCGACATCGAAAACTTCCGGCTCCATCACTGGCAGGTGTCGCATGAAGGTCGCCTCGTCGTACAACGGGAAGAAATCCTGTGGTCTGCGCCAGGGGCCCTCGCGTTCGACCACTGCATCTATAGTGATGTCGCCGATGGTTATCTGTTGCACGCCTGCGTCCTCCGTTGACTCCTGTTCAGGTTAACAAACCTCGCCCGTCCAGGCCAGTCGAACGCAGCGGATGCTGCCGTAGGAATGGGGAAAGCGGACACGATAGTCCGACCAGCCAAGGTCGCCTATGCTTTCTGACCATATAGCAGTGTGGGGAGGGACGCATGAAGTCTGGCGGTGCAATGTCCGTTACCCAGTACTCACTGACGGTGCCGGAGTTGGCCATAGCGCTGGAGGAGTGCGGTGTTGCGCTGACCCTGATCAGGCCCTGGTGTGATTTGTGTGCACTCGAAAGTGTGGCGACGGAAGTAGTCTGGCCGGAAGAATTTCGACACTTACGCGGCCATACATCGCTCGCCTCAGAGTCTTGAGTCGGTTAATCAGTGTTTCGACTTGGTCGCTCGATCATTACGTCGTTTACGCGTTCCGAACGCCGGCCAAATCTCTCGGCAGCCGTCGGGCGCAGTCACTGATTGTCTGATAATGGCTCGCTGATCCCCTGCTGCGGTGTTTGGAGGGACCGGATTTCTCGGGGATAGAACCTGCCGTCGCCTGCGCCCTAACGGCGACAAGTATGGCTATTGCGAGGAGTTTCGTGATCACCGTGGAATTCGACCCCGTGCGCGACGAGGGCAAGTCCTATGCTCGCAGGGTGCAGGAGGAGGGCCGATGTGGTCATCGGTTCGGGGGTGCCAATCGCTGTCCCGGCCAATGCCCGGCAAATTCTCCAGGCGACAATTGCCAGCTTCCTGGTCGAGACCACACGTGTGATGACATCGATTACGGCGGGATCGATCTCGCAGGTGCGCTGTGCGCCGCTCTCTTTCGGTTCGGCCGCCGGGCGGCCACCAGCAGCAGGCTCGGAGCGAATATGGTCGACCAGTTAGGCGAATGCCGGCATCACTTCGCTCGCGAACAAATCGATCGATCGTCGCGCCTCCTCGTATGCGATCGTGCCGAAGGCAAAGTCGCAGACAAAATAGCTGGCACCCGCCGCCTCCGCGACAGCGCCGACATAGTCGCGGACCTGCCGCGGCGTCCCGGCGATCCCGTGACCGTGCGCCTGGAGCGCATCCCATTCCTCCGGCAGTGAATCCTTGAGGGGAAACGGGACGCCGTATTCCGCCCACAAGAGTTCCATGTGCCGCCTCCAGGGTCGATACGTCCGGCCAGCGATCTCACGCGCCTCCGTTTCGGTCTGGGCGACCACGATGTGCCGATTGATCCCCATCATCGGAAGCTCCGCCTCGTCGCGGCCAAGGTTCGTCCATTCCGATTTATAAAGATCGATGATGGCGCGCGCCGCTGTCGTATCTCGCAGCGTGATGATATGGGCGCCGCGTTCGGCTGCCCAGGGGATGCTGTCCGGCCGGCTCGTTCCGTACCAAAGTTCGGGATAAGGTTTCTGCAGCGGCTTCATGACGATCGGGACGCCGTCGAATTCGTAATATTTGCCGTGAAACGTCAGGACGTTTTCGGTTAGGCCGATGCGGATCGCCTCGAAGGCTTCACGAAAGCGCTCCGTTCCGGTCGCAAAATCAACGCCGTAGAATCCGACTTCGATCGGCGAGATGCCCCGCCCGACGCCGTAGAGGAACCGCCCTTGGCTCATCTGGTCGAGCATGCAGACTTCGTCGATCAGGCGCAGCGGATGATAGAGCGGCAAGAGATAGACCATCGGCCCGAATTTTAGCCTTGTCGTGCGCTGCGCGACGGCGGCGAGAAAGATACCGGGGGAGGGCGCATAGCCCAAGGGCGTATTATGGTGTTCGGCCAGGTGGTAGCCGTAAAAGCCGGCCCGATCGTAGGCCTCGGTGAGGCGCAGCCGCTCCTCGAAATGCTGCACGAGTGGCCGGCTGCTGTCGTCGAGATGATCAAAGACCCCGAAGCGCATACACCTCCTCCTCACTTTGTTACGGAGGGGCACGTGAAGCGGTCCGCGCTACCCCTCTCACACTCGACGAGAGTGTGTTGTCGTTGCGTTCCTCAGCGACGGTGGGAACCTGGCACAGGAACAACGAGGCCACAAAATCACCGCCGCCGCACCGCTGATATAGAGCTCGACCGCGGCAAGCCCATCGTATCCGAGCAGGCGCTGAGCCGCATAGGGTATCAGCGACGCGCCGAGAATGCGCCCCGGGCCGTAGGCTGTCGAGGCGCCAGTGCACAGTGCTTGAGGTGGAGACAGGCCTGGCAGCAGCGCCCCCATCGGTGCATAGACCAGACTCACCATCCCCAATGCCGGGCACAAGTAGACCAAGGCATCAGTAGCGCTTCCCGTGTCCTGCACCGGCCGCATCGCGGAGCCGGAGACAGACGCACGGGCCGATCCGCCCAGCAACGCCGGCCGGCAGCCGAACCGGTGCGACACATTCCGAGGCTCATGGTAGATCGCGGCGAACGGCCCCTTTTCCGCTCATTTTTGGCAAGGCGACAGACTGATCGTGACGGCCGCGTCGTCAGGATTGGAGGCGTAGGTGAGGCTCGGCTGATCCGACAGCTGGCCTTGCTGGGCCTTGCCCCCTGTTGGTGAGGGCGACAGTGATGTCGCCGCGGCGAGACTGCGGCACCGGTGTCGCCGGGTCCCATTCCACCTGCAGCCGGCCGCCGAACGTGTCCGCCGCTGCAGACAGTTCGTCAACCAGCGATTCTCCACCCGCTTGGCGGGCGATCAGCTCTGTCGTGTTTGTGTCCATCCCAAATCCAACGATCCGGCCATTCGACGCAATCAACCAACCGCCGTTTTCAGGGTGACGGCAATGCAGCCATCCAGGTCGTGCAGCTGCACCCGCCAGGTGTTCTGAAGCAGACATTCGTGCAAGCGTGCCTGGCCATGGGTATGGGCGAATTAGCCGCCATTTGTGGCAATGACGGTCGCGTCTTGATCGACGAGGACACCGCTAGAAAATATTCTCCGGTGACAGGCCAAGCATGATCTGACCGACCGTCTCGTAGTGCAGTATCCGCCCCTGGCCCTGTTGCGCGACCGTGTCAATGTCGCGCAGCCGGCGCTCGAAAGGGTTCTCCTCGAATACCGCCATCGAGCCGCAGTCGTGAAACAGCGTGTTGACGATCTCCCGTGACGACTGAATGGCCCAGGTGGAGGCGAGGCGCAGGCGGGTGCGCTGATCCGGATCCATCTCGCCCTTTTCCTCGATCGTTTCCAACGCTTCGTCCGCCGCAGCGTGCAGGAAATAGCGTGCGGACCGCCACCTCGCCTCGGACTGAGCCACGTGCGACTGCACGACGTTGTTCTCTACCATCGGTTTGCCAGCGCCGCGGCGGGTCTTTTCCCGCGGCAGGGCCAGAAATGCGTCCATCGTGCCTCGGGCGATACCAAGCGCGACTCCGCCGAACCCGATCGAATAGAGTTGGTTGCTGGTGAAATGATAAAGTGGGCTGTCGGTTCGGCGGTCGCGCGGATCGTCTCGGTGTATGGCGCGCTCGTGCGGAATGAACAGATTGTCGACGGAATACTCGTTGCTGGCCGTGCCGCGCAATCCAAGCGTGTGCCAGATATCGTGGAACGTGGCGCTCGATTTGGGATACAGAAAGGTCTTGGTTTCCTTGGTGCCCGCCACCCGCAGATGCGCACCAAGCCAGTGGGCGTTCTGACTGCCGCTCATGAAGCGCCATTTGCCGGTGATGCGGTACCCGCCTTCCACCGGTGTGGCCTCGTATGGTGAACCGGGCGGTCCCCAGGCGACTATCCCGTCCGGCCTCCCGAAAATCTCCTGGGCAATGTGTGGATCGAGATACGCACTTGTCGTCGAGCAGCCGTTGCTCTGACAGACCACCCATCCGGTCGATCCATCCGCGGTGGCGAACGCCTCGGTCACCTGGGCGAAGATCGAGGGTTTTAGCTCCATTCCGCCAACGGATTTCGTCTTCAGCATGGTAAAGAATCCGCCGTCGATCAGGGCTTCGACGACTGGTTTGGTGAGTTTGCGGATTTTGTCGTGTTCGTCCGAGGTCGCGGCGATAAGAGGCATGAGATCGCGCGCTTTCTGTACCTGCGGATGGACGCTCGGCATGGTGTGTCTCCTGCTCCGCGACAACGCGGCTTCGATCGATTACCGACGGGCCGGGTGCCGTGGTCAAGCTTTGGCCACGCAGGGCGAAAGTCGGGGGGTGGACGGCTGGAAGGGGACCTATTGCTGATTGCCGCCGCACCGGGCTCCATGGCGGCCCGGCGCAAGGACTAATCCGGCGCTACTGCGCGGCGGCCGCCATTGCTCGCGCTCCTGTAACCGGCCGATACGCCCGCAGGAATGTGCGAATATGGCGTACCGCCAGCGGGATCTTATCCGGGGTATCCTTCCAAGGGTAAAGGCTCACCTGCGCGTTGGGCGCGAGACGCACGGTTTCCATGGCGACGGCATATGGATGCGCCGCCACGTCGTCCGGCAACACCAGAATCGGCGTCTGGCAGCCGCGCACGAAATCACGCGTCACTGTGTAAACAAAGTCGGCGCGGGCGCTGTACATATTGGTCAGGAACTCATCGACCATCTTCATCGTGATGTCGGACCGGCGGGCACACAATTCCGGACCCCAGCCCTTCATGTTGTTGTCGTAGGAAAGGCTGGGCATCTCCGGGCGCCAGCCGCTGGGCTGCGCCGGCACCGCAGCGATGACGCGGTCGCCCGCGCGCTTCAACATGTTCCAGATGAAAGGGCCGCCGATGCAGAAGCCGAGTACCAGGAATTCCCGGATGCCGAGGTGATCCATCAGGCCGATCTGATCGTCGGTATAGGCGTCCCACGGTCGGTCGGTCTCGAGCGGACCTGAGGACTGGCCGCCCTTGGCGTTGCGCAGATCAGCTGCGATGACGCGGAATTCGTCCTGGAATTCATCGAACGGGTTGAACGGATGGCTGGAGGTCGCCAAGCCCGCGATCGTGGAGTTCAGTCCGCCACCGGGGATGACCAGCAACGGAAAGCCAGAGCCGGCCTCCTGGTAATGGATGCGGACATCGCCTCTTTCGTAGAATGGCATGACGGTTTCTCCTTACGCAGTGTGGTGTCTGGTGAGCCGTGTCGTGATCGGTCGGGTGCACGCCGAAACCTACCAGGCGCGAGCCGACGCGGTTTCCGGGGTCGCGTTGCTTGAGGAGTATCACCCAATTATCGCGCCCGCCAATGCCTGGACGAGACCATTTCGAACCGGGCCGTGGTACGGGACCGCAAGCCGATCTTCGATCGAAGAAGTCAGGCCGGCAAGCGGCCCATCATCACCGACACGTCACGCGTCAGCTCCAGTGCCTTGTCCACGTCCATCGACGGCAAACGCTAGAAGACCGGTTTGGTCTGCCGCAATTGCCACTCGTTCCAGCCCGCCAAGCATTCCGCCAGGGCCATCGCGCCATCTGGCAATCTGTCGTCAGGTACGACCCGATTGACAAGAGCGACTTCATAAGCGCGCCACGGGAGCATGTTGTCACACAGCGACAGCAGTTCGAACGTGAACTTGCGTCCCATCGGATGCACCATCTGAGCAGCGACCGTGGTGGCGGTCAGGCCTGCCTTCAGCCTTGATGCCCAAAACAGGCGCTTTCGGCCGCCACCACGAGGTCACTCCCGAATGCGAGGCCTGTGCCGGCTCCCAGAGCATAACCGTGCGCGGCGGCGATCATCGGCTTGTCGATGCGGCCGAACCGTCTCGTGAGCGCGATGTTGGCATCGCCATGCCGGATCAGATTCGGGCGATTTTCCGGTGTCACAGGCGACGGCGCTGAGGTGTCGGCGCCCGCCGAGAAAACCCTCCCGGCGCCGCGCAGGATCCCGACCACGATGTCGTCGTCGCGCTGCACCGCGCGCAGCGCATGTATCAAGGCGTGCACGAGGTCGGCGTTGATCGCGTTCGGCTTGGTGGCGCGGTTCAGGGTCCGCAGGCGCACGGCGCCTGTGGTTTCGGTCAGCGCCGCATTGTCGGGCGTCGTCATGTTAAGGAACCACTGATCATGGTTGTCCGAGAGCGGGAGCACGTGTCCCATTCCAGGGTTGCAAACAAAAATAGCCGCCCGATAATCCGATTTCATCGCCCGGGTTCGGCGACCATAACGATGCAACCACGCGCATCACGCTTCCGGAATGGTCGCCGCTGTTCGAGGGGGCGAGGTCAGCCTGATGGGTGACGGCTCAATATTAGCGTGGCGTAAAAATGCAGAGTGCCGCCATTGGTCTCCTTGCCATACTGAACGTGGCGGATACACTCGGAGGTCACGCTGCGACCAATCGGAGAGCGGTGATCGCATGGAGGCAATAAGGCTGAGCGGCAAGGCCGTGGGCGAGCCAATCCGACGCGTGGATGGAGTGGCCAAGGTAACAGGCCGTGCCGGCTATGCCGGCGATGTCGAGCTGCCTGGCACGCTCTTCGGCCGCTGCATGCGCAGCCCACATGCCAGCGCACGCATCGTCTCAATCGATGTACAACGTGCCAAAGCGCTGCCCGGCGTGCATGCCGTGCTGACTGGCGCCGATGTGCCTGATACGCGCTATGGCCGTATGTGCAAGGATATTCCACTGCTCGCTAAAGGCGTAACCCGCTTCGTCGGTGAGAAAGTGGCGGCTGTCGCAGCCGATACCCTCGAGATCGCGGAGGCCGCGCTGGAGCTGATCGATGTCGAGTACGTGGAGCTGCCGGCGGTCTTGCGGCCTGAGGACGCGATGCAGCCAACCGCGCCCATCATCCATCCGGAATCAGTTGAGATCCAACCAGGCGTGGCGACCAGGAGCCACGGCGAGCTGAATATGTATCCGCCGATTCCGAACGTGATCTCGCAGTTCAGGGCGCGGCATGGTGATGTCGCGCGCGCCTTCGTGACGGCGCACAAGATTTTCGAACATCACTTCGCCGTTCCTTCGGTGCATCAGGGCTATATCGAGCCGCACACCTGCCTTGTCTCAATCGGCGCAGACGACTTGATTGATGTTTGGATCGCCAATAAAGGCCCGCATATCGCGCGCGCTCACATGGCGGACGCCATCGGCGTGCCCGAGCATCTTATCCGGTTCAATCCCGTGGCGATCGGCGGCGATTTCGGCGGCAAGGGATCGCTGATGGACACGCTCCTCTGCTATGAACTGGCGCGCGCCGCTCGCCGGCCAGTCAAGATGATCATGAATTCCTTTGAGGAGCTGACGGCGGGGAACCCGCGGCATTCCGCCAGCGTCACTTTGCGCACCGGAGTCGATTCCGACGCGAGGCTGCTTGCAATCGAGGCGCGGGTGATCTTCAACGCCGGTGCCTATGCCGGCTTCGTTCCCGTGCCGACGCTTCACGGCGGCTATGCCGAGCTCGCCGGAACTTATCGTGTGCCGAATTGCGCTATCCAGGTGCTGCGCGTCCACACCAATACCGTGCCTTGCGGCCACATGCGCGCACCTGGTGCGCCGCAGGTGGCTTTCGCGGTCGAAAGCCACATTGACATGATCGCGCATGAGATGGGACTTGATCCTCTTGAGATGCGGCAGCGCAATGCGATCATAGACGGCGATTTGACGCCGCTTGGCGAAACCCGGCGGCATATGAGGTGCCGCGAGACCATCGAGGCGGGCGCTCGGGCCTTCGGTTGGGACAAGCCGAAGCCGCCCGATATCGGCCACGGCATCTCGATCTATGGACATCCGCCCGGCAACTTCGGACGATCAACTGTGACGCTCACCGTGGGCGCCGATGGCCGCTTCACTCTTATGCTCGGGTCACCCGATACGGGCACCGGCTTTCATACAATTGCGGCGCAGCTCGTGGCTGAGCATTTCGGCGTCTCGGTCGCCGAGGTTCACATTGTGCAAGGCGACACGCTGTCTAGCGGCTTTGAAGCCGGCTCCAGCGGCCAGCGGCTGACGACGACGATTGGACAGGCAATAGCCGCCGCCGCCGACACAATGAAGCAAGACCTGACAGCACTCGCTGCGGAGCGGCTCAATTGCGCACCCGCCGACGTCCGGCTGGGCGAGGACGGATCGTTTTCCGCGGCCGGCGCGACGATTGCCTTGGGTCCGCTCATGGCCTGGAGCACGGCACGCGGCAAGGCGCCGTTGAGCTGCCAGGGCGAGAACGCGCCCAGCCAGCCGACCGATCGCACAAGCTTTGTTGCGCATTTCGCCGAAGTGGCGGTTGATCGCGAGACTGGGCAGGTACGCCTGCGCCGAGTCGTCACCGCGCACGACGTTGGAACCATCGTCAATCCGATTACGCATCAAGGTCAGATCGAGGGCGGACTGATCCAGGCCATGGGCCAGGCCTTGAGCGAGCGGATCGTTCTGAAAGACGGCGCCGTGATCACTGCGCATCTCGGCGACTACAAGCTGCCGACGATTGCGGACATACCCGAGCTCGAAACCGTTCTGATGCCGGGTGGCAGCGGGGCCGCTCCGTTCTCGACTACCGCGATTGGCGAGATGAGCAACGTCGCGCTTCCGGCGGCGATTACCAACGCGGTGTTCGATGCGGTGGGCGTGCGATTGTGCGAACTGCCGGTTAGCGCCGAAAAGGTGCTCGAAGGTCTCAGCGACGGGGTAGGCGCGGTATGAGACGCATCACGCTCATGCTCAACGGCGCGTCCGTCAGCCGCGAGGTGCAGGACAGCCGCCTGCTTATCGAGTTTCTGCGTGAGGATATGAAGCTCACGGGTACCAAGGAGAGCTGCGGCGTCGGCGTATGCGGCGCCTGCACCGTACTGCTCGATGGTAAGCCGATAAGTTCTTGTCTCGCGCTTGCGGTACACGCCGATGGGGGTGCCGTCACAACCATCGAAGGTATTGCAGATGGCGACCGGCTGCATCCGCTTCAGGAAGCGTTTCTGGCGCATGGTGGACTGCAATGCGGCATCTGCACGCCTGGGCAGATCCTCGCGGCCAAGGCGTTGCTCGACGCCAATCCGCGCCCCACGCGGTCGGAGATCCGGCATTGGATGATGGGCAATCTCTGCCGCTGCACAGGTTACTACAAGATCATCGAATCGATTGCTGCGGCCTGCGGGGCCGAATGACGTGATTCCGTTCACCTATCTCGAACCATTGACCCGTGACGAAGCACTGGCGCTGCTGGCCCGGCATGGCGATGAAGCAAAGCTGATCGCCGGCGGCACTGGTCTTGTCAACTTAATGAAGCAACGCTTGGTGCGGCCCCGTTTCGTGATTGGGCTTCGGGCCTTGAAGACCTTGGCTCGGGTCGAGGAATCGGGCGGACTCACGATTGGCGCGCTGACGACGCTCCAGTCTCTCGCGACCTGCGGATCTGTCAGGCTCCTCGCGCCGCTACTGGCCGAAGCCTGCGGTCATGTCGCGACTGTGCGGATACGGTCCATGGCGACGATTGGTGGTGCCGTTGCGCATGCCGATCCGAAT
Organism: Acetobacteraceae bacterium; assembly: GCA_030037665.1. Taxonomy (GTDB): domain Bacteria; phylum Pseudomonadota; class Alphaproteobacteria; order Acetobacterales; family Acetobacteraceae; genus JASHVB01. The sequence continues at coordinate 17,852 of JASHQG010000017.1, read as the reverse complement.
CTCGATGCGCCGCCAGCCCTTATGGCGATGGATGCGCAGATCATTGCCCATTCGCAGCGCGGTCAACGTACCATTCCGACCGACCAGTTTTTCAGCGGCTATTATGAAACCATACTGGCGCAAGATGAAATCGTGACCGAGATCCTGATTCCGGAACAGCCAGCCGGCAGTGGCACCGCCTTCCTCAAATTTCTTCCAGCAACGCAGGACGATTACGCCACCGTCTCGGTCGCGGTGCGGCTCGCACTGGATGGAAATGGCATCATTTCGGAGCCGCGCGTCGCGCTCGGCGCGGCTGCGATGGTACCGGTGCGCGCCAAGGCAGTTGAAGCAATGCTGTCCGGCAAAGTCGCCGATGCGACGACGTTCCGCGAAGCGGCGCCGATGGTACTAGACGCGATTGATCCGATCGCCGACTTCCGTGGCTCGGTCGATTACAAACGAAAAATGGCTGTCGTTCATGTTCGCCGAGCGCTTGCCGAGGCCTCCGCCAAGGCATGCGCCCAGTCGGAGTGAGTTGAGGGGGGAGGGTGCGCTGAGCACAGCAACAGCGGACGAGCCGATCGTCCATTCCATCCGCACCATCCCCTTGTCGGACACGGAGACGGTGTTGCGTACCATGGCGGTGCGGATCCCACCTAAGCAGACTCGATCTTGGACCGACTGGTGCGCAGTGCCTGTCGCATCGAGCTGCGTGGCTGTGCTCCGAAAGCGAGATCGGTTCCCTGGCGAGGTTTTGTAGCGAGCCCCCACGTGCCGACCGTTTTGGCAGCGGTGTCGCGTTGTGATTGATGACGGCAGTCAGAAATGTGGGAAAACAATCACTTACGATTGCAGATAATTCAGGACCGTCGCGTTAATTCGGGAATCTTCGCGCGGCCGTTGCCGTTAATCCGGCAATCTTGCGGCCGCACGTTGCTGCAGGGTCAGTCGCCGATGTCAGACGATTTTGCAAAGAACGAACCCGACTCGATACAAGCTTCGCCGCTGCGAGGCGACGGTCGGCGCCTCCGCTAGATACCCTAGATTGCCGCAATCTCCGGAACCCCGTGCCCATAAATTCCGGGGTAAACGGACAGCAATCGAGGCGAAAGGGCAGTTTTCCGCTCTTTTGCGGCAACACGACAGAGGATCTCGCGGCCACCTTCTTTCAAGTCGGGGAGAAAACGGCGACATGGTCACAAGTCAAACTTGCGCTGCCGCGGATCGTTGATCTTGCCGCGACCGCGCGAGGCGGCGGTGGCTTGTGCGCGCGGCCTCAAAGGCTGCAATGGCTCGGTCCACAGCCGGCGGCGCTCTTCGTAGGCACGCTGCTTGGCGCGGTTCTCCGCCATGAATTTCGCCGTCACCTCCACCCGCGCCGGCGGGCTTGGCCGGTCGCTATCTGCCATCATTCCCGCAGTCCCTGAACCCTCGAGCTATTGCTCCCTGATCGAGATCGCGCGCTATCGGGAATCTCGCCTCTCCTGCGCTCTGCCCCAACGGCATTCCGCTGCGCAATCTCCGCCGCTCGTTTCGACCTCCGTAGGGGATAGACGGTGAGGCGTCCGTCGACCTCAAATTCCCGAAAGGGCTTGCTGTCAGGCGGCTGCTGGCTGACCGGGTTTCGCCGCCTGCCACCGCGCGAGGGCCTCGCGCGGCTTCGAGACCGATGGATCCATGATCTCTTGCTGAACGCCGGTGCTAGTGGCCAGCTCGACCACGTAGCCGTTCGGATCTCGCATGTAGATCGACCGGCAGAAGCCGTGATCGACCGGACCGCGCACTTCGACACCGTCGTTCCGCGCCTTGTCGAGCATGCTGTCGAAGACGCCCGGGTCAACACCAAGCGCGATATGCAGGTCCAGTGTGTCCTGTCGTTTGAAGTCGAACGGTTTCCCCGGAACCTCAAAAAAGGCAAGGCACGATCCGTCGTCCATCTCGAAGAAGCTATGCAGGCCGCGCCCCTCGTCGATCTCGAAGGCACTGACGAGCCGCAGGCCGAGGAAGTCCTCGTAGAAGCCGCGCGTTTCCTCGGAGTCCCGGCAGCGGTACGCGTTGTGATGCAGACCCTTGATCATTGGAGCCTCCCACTGGTCCTTCGCCGGATATCATGGTCCGCCATCGCGCGGGCGCAAGCCCCCCTAGGCGCAAAGGTCAGGAGCAGTGCATCGCCGGTCTTTGGCGACGCTGGCGCGGTCCTGACGGCGCAAAACCGGCTGAAGCAACCGCTTAGGCCTGAGGGGTCGCACCGATCACGCTGCACTGGAACTGACCGTCGGTGCACCAAGCCTGGGTTCGGCCGGACTTGGCCTTTGAACGTGGTTGCGCGATGGCCGATCATAGGCTCTGACAGGCCGCCGCCATATCCATTGCTCCCAATCTCGCGTTGCCATTAATGACGGGAATCGAGAATCCCGTGCTGACAAATTCCGGGGTTAATGGCACCGATCGAGGCGAACGGGCACTTTTCCACTCATTGTCGGCAATGCGACAGCGAGATTTGCAGCGTGCCGTCGCTCGGGTCCACGTCGGTCCGCTAACCCCTTACTCGTCTCGCAGCTGCACTGCAGGAAAGTAGACCCCTAACAACCGCCGGTTCCACCACAGCCCCTTGGCTTTCTCCCTGCTGTCGGCATACGTGTAGTCGTAGATCAGTGCGCGCACGTAGCGCGGAGGCTTGTCCGGAAAGGGATTCTTTTCCAGCAGTGCCGTCACCGTCGGCTCATTCTCCAGGAGCCGCCCCATGAATTGCCGGAACCACGGCAGACTCTGCGGGTCCTCGAGTGCGGCGAACCACATCTGCCAGTCCAGGCGCGGCTGGTGCGGGATGTTCCAGCGCGGACGGCGCGCGACATCACCGGGCTTGTAGCGGAACTCGTATTCGCGCCATTCGACGCCGTCGTCCGAACCCTCGATGACGATCTCGTCGCGCTCCGTGGTCATGATCGCGAACAGCCCGTAACTGCTGACGATTCGCAGCGGATCGACCAACTGGTCCACCGCCTGCGCCACGGCCGGGGGGCTTCCGCCAAAGCGTTCATCCATCTTCACCAGGCCGCAGAACACGATCAGCAGTGCCAACCCCCCGACGATGGCCATACCCCCTCTGCGCGGCGTCTTGTGTTCCGCACGTGCCTGCAGCGGCCGGATCAGGAGCCGCGGCGCGATCCTTTGCAGCGCCGCGTCGTCGAACAGTGGCAGGCACAGCAGCATGGTCTGGAGATTGAACCAGTTGTAGTTACCGGTCATCAAAATACAGCTCTGCAACAGCAGGATGCCGAAGGCCGCAACAAAACGCAGCCGACGCGGGCAGAAGATAAGGAACGGCAGGACCAGTTCTACGAAAAACGTGGCGCCGGTAGCGAATTTCAGCATGCCCGGCGGCAGTTGCGCGGCATACCAGGCCAGCGGCGTGGGCAGCGGCTGAGTAAGAAAATGATAGGACAGCGCCGATAGGTTCCACCAGTTAGGATCGCCGCTCTGCAGCTTGACCACGCCTGACATGAAGATGAAGCGGAACAGCAGCCACCGCAGCAGCCATGCACCCTGCGTCGTGGCGAAACTCAGTATCAGCGCCAGAAACCCGGCCTCCAGCAGGAACGTGTCCCATTGGAAGTCCATGAAGATCTGCCCGGCGTAGAACAGCGACAGATACAGCACATAGAGCAGAAACAGGCTGAGGCGTGGCAGCACGTTGAAAACCAGCAGCAGTGACAGCCCGGCCCCCGCCCAGCAAACGGCATGGATGGCGAAGTCGCTGGCATTCAACCAGAACACCATCGGCATCAGGAAGAAACGCTCCGGCCCGATGAGACTGGCCAGATTATCGATCATGTCCGCCAATGGCAGGATGCCATGGCTCCCTATGAGTCCCTGCGCCTGAACGCCGAAGGAGACAAAGGCCGACAGGTAGATCAGTCCGATCAGGCGCAGGAACAGGAAAGCAACAAGCTCGTATCGCGGCGGTTCGTGGTGGCGGCCCCACAGCAGCAGGCTGACGTGATAAAACGCCTCACGGTGTGCAGCGATGAAGGCGTAAGTCAGTTCCGAGACGGCCGCAAAACCAGGCAGGTGTCTGTAGAGCGCCAGCCAAAATCGCTTGCCGCGTGCGTGGCCCAAGGTCAGGAAGCTGGCTTCGGCGGCGCTTGCTCGCTCTCCGGCGGCGGTAAAGTATTGCACGGCGCGCCGAAATTCGGCGACCGGGATCGAAGGGTATTGCGCGGCGACTTCCTGATACGGCTTGTAATCGACGCTGTCGCCCGTGAGTTTCTGCCAGTAGCGCGCCCAGTAGCCGCAAAAACCACAATCGCCGTCAAAGACCAGCACCGGCCGAGGATCGGTGGCGGCCCGAGCGACACGATTGACGGACTGACTTCTGGATGTCTCTTGCACGACTTGAACCGACGTAGTGCACGAGCCCTTTGCTTGCGTCAGACTAATCCACCCGGCGGCTTGCGACCAGTGTTTCGCATCGGCTACTCACCAGCTCACCGTCCCATGCGCGTCTGTCGCATTGCCGCTAATTAGGAGGTTGGGTTTGCTGGGGAATCAAACGCTTGTGCACGGCGACAATCAGTATCGGTATTTAGTCCAGGCCGGGCCCACCCGCAAGACCAGGAGGCAGGCCCGTCGGCGCGGATACGCCGCGGGATTACGGCTCGCCGAAGGTGGCGACCCGGTCAACGCCGCAAATGAACAGCACCCGCTTCTCGTCAATCGAAGGGTCGCGCAACGCATAGGGCGGCGGGTTGCCGGTATATTTGGTCCAGATGCGGTCGAGCTGCCTGGTGACGTAATCGCCACCTGGCTCCCACTCGCGCATCTCCTTCTCCACCGTGCATTTGATCTGCATCCAGTGGTAGGGGTTCTTCGGGTTTACCAGGAGAACGGTCATTCGGGGATTTTTGCGGATCCACTCGCATTTTGGCCGATGCGAGGCAGTGTTCACTAGGATCTTGTCGCCTTCGTAGTCGAACCACATCGGTGTCAGGCTGGGCCGTCCGTCGGGACCGCTGAGGCCGAGCGTCACGGTGATCGGCTGGTCCAGCAATTGCCGGTAGATCGGATCGAGATCGGCAAGGTTCGCCGCCGCCTTCCGTTCGCCGACGGCAAATTGCCCAGGCTGCAGCCCGTGCGCAACATCCCGGAACTTCGCGATGGTGAATCCGTCCCCCATATCGTCCCTCCCGTAGCCCAGTTGATTTCCCCAACTTTGTAGCACGGCAAATTGCGGAATCCCACCTGACGTCTGGTTGTGCGTGACATGTCCGCCACCGAGCTGTGCGGCAGCACATGCACGACGACGCCTAACATCTACGGGCAGCCGCAATGCGGCGCGGCCACCACCGGAGCAAGCGGCGGCACATGCGCGACGACGCCAAACCCGCATGCCACGTCCAGGGCAGGGGCCTGCCCCAAAGCCGCAATTTCCGCAATAAATTTTGGCAATGTTCTTGAGGGAGCGAGAACTCTGAGGACGGCGGCGGTAAAGGGCTGAGCGCGATGACGACCGGGTGGAAAGCGTTGCCGCATGGCTGCGATCCGGGCCGCCAATTCGTCGCTCCAAACAGCAATGCTCATGCCGTACAGCCACTTTTCTCCGTCCAAGCAGCAATGCGACGCGGGTGGCTACATTGATACAAATAGAAACCGGCCTGCCAGATTCTCGTCATAGTCGCGCACCATCTGTTCTGCGAGACGGGGAGTTTACCCCGAAGGAGGTTGCTATGCGCGGTTCTTTCAAATCCCTCGCGGCCGTGTCCCTGGCTGGTGTCCTGGCGTTCGCCATGCCCCTCACGGCGCAAGCCGCTCCCTGGCATCATGGCTGGCATGGCGGCTGGCGCGGTCCCGGGGTCGGGCTGGCGGTTGGTCTCGGGTTGCTGGGCTTAGGCGTCGCGCTAGCGCCGCCCCCGGTCTATGCCCCGCCCCCCGTGGTGTATGCCCCGCCGCCGGCTTACAGCTATCCGGGCTACGGCTACTATGCGGCGCCGTCCTACGCACCCGCGTACCCGGCGCCGCCGGCCCCACCGCCTTACGCCGCCTATTAGGCCGCTGATCGGTTCCAGTCGCCGATGACCGCGGGTCCCGAACGCCTTTGACGGACCCGCGGCCATCGCGGCTAAGCTGAGCCGTCCGCGGCCGAGCAAATTCCAGCGGGTGCCGCAAGAGCGGTTTGCGACGGCCGAGAAGCAGATCCTGATGTTATCAGACGCGAATGTGCGGGAGGCCCGTCGCCGCGTGGGGCTGATGCAGACGGACGTGGTCAACATCGTTCATCGCTCACAGCCGTTCGTGCGGCAATCGAGTGCGGCGAGCAGAGTGTCAGGCTCTCGACCTTGGTTCGTCTGGCCCACGTAGTGCACACCGACCCGGGCGCGCTCCTGCTCAGTGATGGCGCCACCAACTAGAGTATGGAAACACTTGTGCAGCTGGTCGGAGCGCTGCATGCGCATCGTCAGGCGACGATGGGCGAGCAGGCGAAGAGCCTTCGCGAAGCAGAGTTGTTGACCCTCATCGTATCTCCCGCATTTCAGTTCAACGTTGCGGACACGCCGGAGACAGGCAACCGAGACACCAAGCAAGAGAAAATGCCCTAGCGCCTTGTGGACACCACTCCGTGTTTCCGAAGAATCACTCTCTCTGCCGGTGGATCGGGCAATCACTTCCGTCCCCCTCGCAACGCGCTCACAAGATTGCTGGCGACTCGAGTGGACAGGGGAAAATCCGCCATCGCGCCGAATAGACTTTAGGTGCGGCGTGAAAAACGTCTTCCAAGGGTAGGCGGGATAACGTCTCATACTGCGACTCGGGGTTTGAGAGGCGGGCTTTCGAGCAGACCACTGGGATCGAACGAATCGGTGGCGCGTCGGTCGCCGGAAAGATGAGGCCAGGCGCCTGTCCGATTGCGGTTTGCATTCCCCTGTTTTCCGCAGCAAGGCGGCCATCGCCCGCTGCGACGCCGAATGAGCAGTTATACCTCTCGTCCGATATGACTCTTCAAGGCCGGATAGACCCGCCGGAACACCGTCCGCCGCGACTCGAGTTGCCTCGCAAGCGCGGCATCCGGAGCAAACTCAGCCGTGGTCGGCAGCGTAATACAGGTGTCCGCCACGCTGCCGTCGCCACTTGCAATGCGAGCCAGCCGCGCTGCCCCCAGTGCAGGGCCAACGTCCCCGCCAGATACCGTTCGCAGCGGACGATCCAGGGCGGAGGACAAAATGCGCAGCCACAGCGGGCTCCGCGCGCCACCGCCGATCGCCGTCAGTCCGTGAATGTAGCCACCGCGCACCTCGAGCGCGTTCAGACCGTCGGCCAAAGCAAACGCTACGCCTTCCAGTACAGCGCGCGTTATATCGGCGCGCCCATGCGCTGCCGTGAGGCCGACAAAGGCACCGCTCGCGCCGGCATCATTGTGGGGCGTGCGCTCGCCGGAGAGGTACGGCAAGAACACTGGCCCGCCCGTGCTTGCAACCCCCGCCTCCTGTAGTTCCGCCAGCAAGCTGGCTTCGTTCGCACCGGCTATGTGCGCCCACCACGCCAATGAAGCGGCGGCCGATAAAGTAACCGACATGCGGTGCCACATGCCCGGTATGCAGTGACAGAATGCATGGACTGCGTGCTCAACGTCGGGGAGAAATGCGGAGTCCGCGACAAATACCACGCCGGACGTTCCCAGAGAAACGAATGCCTGCCCGGGGTTAATGCATCCTATCCCGACCGCACCCGCCGCGTTGTCGCTCGCGCCCGCCGCCACCGGAATGCCCGCCGGCAATCCCCACTCAGTGGCAATATCGGCACGCAGATGGCCGGCGATTTCGGTTCCCTCCGCAAGCCAGGGCATGTGCGTCTCCGCCAAATCCGTCGCGGCGAGCATCGCCCGCGACCAACGGCGGCCGCCGACATCCAGCCACAAGGTGCCAGCGGCATCGGACATGTCAGAGATCGCTTCCCCGGTCATGCGCAGGCGCAGCCAGTCCTTCGGCAACAGGACACGGCTGAGCCGCGCGAACGCGTCAGGTTCGTGTCGCCGTACCCAAAGTAGCTTGGGCGCCGTGAAGCCGGGCATCGCGAGGTTGCCTGTAATGGCACGTGACAGCGGCTCCGCCGTTTCCAGCTCGGAGCACTCTGCGTGCGCGCGGCCGTCGTTCCACAGGATAGCGGGGCGCAGAACACGGTCTGCCGAGTCCAACAGCACCGCGCCGTGCATCTGCCCGGATAGCCCCACCCCCCTCACGCGCGTTAGGTCGTGCTGCTGCCGCAACTGCGCGACAGCCTCCTGTGTGGCCTGCCACCAGTCCGATGGATCCTGTTCGCTCCACAATGGATGAGGGTGCGAGAGGGGCAGCGGCGCGGTCGATTGACCGACAACAGCGCCGACGGCGTCCAGCAGTACCGACTTCACGCCCGAAGTCCCGAGATCGAGACCAAGGTGCATCCAGCTGCTCCTTCCAATCACTTGCGTTTGGTCATACTCGGACACTACCGTCGCATTAGGCCAGGTTGTCGTCAGTGAGGAGGCTTGAGGCGTTCATGAAAGTCGCACGCAACGGTGCGTTGCGTGGCATCAACTGGGTTTCTGACCACGCGGAAGGCGCGTGTGAGACCGCAATCTGGATCATATCCTCGTTTTCGTGCTGGTGCTTGGAGGGATCACGCGCGGTGCCCCGTCGCGGTCGGTGACGGTCTCGCGTTCGCCGGTATTACAGTCGATATGTACACCCCCTGGACCGCGCAACGTGGCTTCAATTCTGGCTCTTGTTCTGCGCTCTAGCCTGGCTCAAGTGCGTTGGGCTTGAGATTGGGGCCGGCTATCCAGTCTCACGCTGGGCAGCCAACGCAGTGGTCGACCGATCGTAACCCGGCTCGTCGCTGACGGACCCTGCCCCCGGCAGCAATCCTGCTCGGGACGCCACACGAAGGGCTGCCTTCTCGGCCGGCCCGCTTGTTCTCAAGGGGCTGGCCTGATGAGTGACTTTACACGGTCGCCGGAGTGCGCCGACACGCCGCATAGGGCGTCCGCATGGGGCCCGAACGACCCGTTCGCCACTCCCTCCAGAGGACGAGTGCTTCGTCGCTGCCAACGCGCTGATAGGAATGCCGTCCGACCACAGCCCTAGCACGGAGCAAACGAGATTCGACGGTGAGGCTTCATCGAGCTTCGCGTACGGGGCGACGAGGTGGGCGCCGGAAACCGAGGCCGGGCATCGAATTTGAGAAATGCTCTGAATAACCAGACTCGTTCGGTGCGTGCAGAACCAAGTCACGTCGCAAACGTGACCTGCCGAATCCGCGGGTCACCCTGAAAGGGCTTGCGGCGCCTCAGGATTTGCGTGATCACTCTACAACCCAGAGTCTGCCAAGTTACGCAAAAGTTCGCAGGTTCGTTATCAAGTCCACGCTTTTCGTGAAACCGACACCACGAAAGAATAATCCTGGACGGGCTAAACGAGGAGACTATGTCGCTGCGTCCATTAGCTGCGGCGAACCGCCAAACCAATGGAGTGAGGTATGACGACATCCTCTGATGCGCGGGCGAGGGACGAGGTCATCCTGGTTGCCCGCATCCTGCTCATTCTGCTGTTCGTCGTGTTCGGATGGACTAAGCTCACGAACTACACGGCGACTGTCGGCTACATGACGCGGATGGGACTTCCCGTGCCATCGATCGCCGTGCTCGTGTCCATCGTGGCCGAATTCTTCGTCGGACTCGTGATTGCTGTCGGCTTCTGGACCCGGCCTCTGGCCCTCTTGATGGCGCTCTACACGCTTGCGACCGCACTCATCGGGCATCACTTCTGGAGCATGACAGGTGCCGACCGCCTCCCAAATGCGATCAACTTCTACAAAAATATATGCATTATCGGCGGTTTCCTCCTTCTCTACGTCACCGGCCCAGGGAAGTACTCGGTCGACGCGATGCGCGGCGTACGAACGGGTTCATAGGTGTGCGTGACCTGACACCTATCAGGGTAGGTCCGCTCTCCAGGTAGAGACTCGATCGCTCCGTGCCGGGATCCGGGCACGATGCGCCGCGACGAATGTGTGGACGGGGGCATGCTTGCGTGCGTGGAGCCAAGCGACCGGCTGGTCCGCCAGTCGATGGAGATCATGATCGACCGGGCCACAAGCTGGCTTATCCTCAGTCGAGCGATCTGCACGTCGGGCTTTTCAGGGACCCTCCAGCTGGGATTCCTCCAAGACGAGAATCCGTCGCAACTGCACGGTACCAGTAGCGATTGGCTTCGCCTCGGACCATGGGGCCCAATTGTCATCAGATCCCACCAGTTCGTGGTGAACAACCGCGCTGGCGAGGGCCGTCGTTGTAGCCCGGACGCGGCCTGCAGGAGGCCGCGAGGCCGCCTGCACCGCAGTTGCTTGGAGCGTCCCTTCCGCCAGAAGGTGCTTCAGTCGGCCGGCCGGCTGTCGTCAGACCAACCGACGATGCGCCCTAAGGTGCTGCGCAAAGCGGCCCGCAAAACCAGGAAGTCCATCCCGTTTACGCGATGCGAGTGGCACGTGCTCTCGTCGCGGCAGTGGGCATGCAGGCGACGCAAGGGCGGTGCGATCCGCGTTCACGCACTATGATTTGGTGATCATCCGCCAGCCCGCCTCCGCTGCCGTAAATTGTGCAAAGCCCGGCTTGCCGCGGCAGCTGGCCGATCCGCCGGTAAAAATCACGGTGCCGCGGCCACGTGGTAAGCATCCGGTCTGCGTGGAATGAGTTGCCGTGCGGTCTTGCGTCCGACCGAGGCCCAAACCAAGGTACCGACTTCGGCGCTGGTTCTTCCGCGGACCAGAATGAACCGTCGCCTGACATGGGCCGTGGCTCATCCGCGGTTCTCACGCTGCCGTGATCTCAGTGGCGAATATTGGCAAGAGCGTTCTGGACACCGAGAACGGCCAGCATCGGTCGCACCGATTCGTCTTATCCAGATCCGCGTTGTGCTTCATCTGATCGGCCCGTGGGATAAGTAAACACGCGATCCATCGCTATCATCGATCAACTGGATCGAGAATATCTATTGGTAGATGGCGAAGCGACATCCCACTTACCCACACGGCGTGACTCATGCGCTGCGTGATCATCGCGCAAGCCGTGAGCCAACGCGTTTGTGACACCGTGCTTCGCATCGCCCCCGTCATCGCCGAGGCGGCACCTTCGCGTGCGGGTCGATGGATATAGCCCGTCGGAGCGATGCAGAGCGCTGGCATAGCGCCGCATCCTTTCGATTTTCGGCTGCGGCCTTCCCCCGCATCTGATGGATCGAGGACGGTCGACACGTCGGGTGCTGCCGCAGCCCAGACCGTGCTGACATATTGAATGACAGTAAGGTCAGGCACATTTGAGAGGACTTTTATGTATACCGCTATCTGTTCCAATCCGGGTTAGGTCCTGTGGACCGAGTACGCTTTTCTCCGGCGGATCGCTGTTGTTGCGACCTCGGCTGGTCCGCGTCGCATCCCTTACGGATGGGCGGTGCGCCTGCCCGGCGGCATGAGGAATGCGAATCGGGGAGATGAGCTTTGCCGAAATCCCTATTCCGTAATCTTGGCCGCAATCCATATCGGGCCGCATCTTGTCACGCCGGGATGCTTCCGATGTACAGGCCATCACGATTGCATTGGCTGACCCGCTGTGCAGCCCTGTTCGCCCTCGCGCTGGTGACGCCGATGGCGTCAGCAGCGACGTCGCCGAACGTGCACGGCAACTGGTCGACGGAGAATGGCCAGGGAGTGGTGCAGATCGCGCGATGCGGAGGCGGGTTGTGCGGCCGTATCGTCGGCATTGAGCGCGCGGCCGGTGAGCCGATGCCGACCGATGGGCAAGGTCGCTCGCAATGCGGCCTGACTATCATCATGGCGGACAAAGCCGATCCCGCCGGAACCTGGCATGGCGAGATCACTGACCCACGCGACGGCCACTCGTACCAGGCACGGCTGTCGGTGGACCAGCGTGGCGATCTCCGGCTTCGCGTTTTCATCGGCATTCCCGCGTTGGGGTCCACCCAGGTCTGGCGCCGTTTCACCGGCCGCCTCGCTGCCGACTGCCGTTTCGCGTGAAGATTGACAGCAACTTTCCGCCTCGCAGTGCGATGCACAGCGCGGCGCCTGACGTGTCGGCGCTGCAGCGCTTGCTCGTATGGCTTGTCGGTACGAGCCGAAGGCATGCCTGGGCAGTCGTGATCGCCGGGCTCCTGTTTTCCACTGGCGCGGGTGTTTATGCGACCCGCCACCTCGGCGTGAACACCGATACCGACCAAATGTTCTCCGCCTCGCTGCCATGGCGGCAGCGAGAGATATCGTTCGAGCGCGAATTTCCTCAGTTCCAAGGACTCCTGGTCGCGGTCATCGACGCCAAGGCGCCGGAGGCGGCGGAGGCGACGGCACGCGGTCTCGCCCGGGCATTGCACTCCGATCATCAGCACTTCGACATGGTGAGCCGGCCTGGCGCCTCACCCTATCTTGCGAAGGAGGGGCTGCTTTTTCTTTCGCTAAAGGATCTCACCAGGGTCTTGGACCGGATCATCGACGCCCAACCCTTCCTCGGTACGCTGAGCCAGGACCCGACGGCGCGCGGTCTGTTTTCCGCACTCGGGTTGCTCGGGCAAGGGGTCACGCACGCCGGTGCGGACCTCGCTCCCTACACCACGGAGCTCCTCGCGTTTCACAAGGCGATGGCAGCCGCGCTCTCTGGACACCCGGAACCTCTTTCGTGGCAGCAAATGCTGAGTGGCGGGCTGTCCAATCTCGCCGGCAAGGACCAGTTCGTGCTCTTCAAGCCACGACTCGACTTTCATTCGCTCGAGCCTGGCGGGGCGGCGACCACGGCAATTCGCGCGGCTGCCGCAAAGCTGCCATTCGTGCAGAGCGGCGAGGCGCGGGTGCGTGTCACCGGGCCCGTCGCGCTCGCGGATGAACAGTTCGCGTCCGTGGCAAAGGGTACCGTGAGCGGACTGATCGCCAGCCTCGTGTTGATCACGCTTTGGCTTACGCTCGCTGTGCGGAGCTGGCGTTTGATCGTCCCGATCGTTGGTACCCTTGGGCTCGGGCTGATGGCGACGCTCTTCTTCGCTACCGCGACGATCGGCACGCTCAATCTCGTTTCGATTGGGTTCGGCATACTCTTCGTCGGCATTGCCGTGGACTTTGCGATCCAATTCGCCGTCCGTTTCCGCGAGGCGCAGCACGAGGCGGGCGATACGACGGCCGCGTTCAACCTCACCGCACGGCGTGCAGGTGGAGCCATTCTCGTAGCTGCGCTGGCCACCGCGGCCGGGTTTCTTGCCTTCGTGCCGACCGACTTCGCCGGCGTGGCCGAGCTCGGGTTGATTGCAGGGATGGGCATGCTGATCGCCTTTCTCTGCACGATGACCTTTCTTCCAGCCGCGATCGCGGTCTGCCGCGTTCGCGACGAGCGGGCTGAGGTGGGCTTTGCCTGGGGACGGCCCGCAGATCGGCTGATTGCCCGTTGGCGTGGCCCTATCATTGCGGGGTTCGGCGTGCTCGTGGTCGCGTCGCTCGCTGTTGCCCCACGGCTTGCGTTCGATTCCGACCCGCTCGACACACAGAATCCGAACACGGAGGCCATGCGTACGCTCCGCGAACTGATGAACCAGCCGCTGAGCAACCCCTACAGCATCGACATCGTGGCACCGAATGTGAACGAGGCCGAGGTGGTGGCAGCGAAGCTCCGGACTTTGCCAGTGGTTTCTCGCGCACTCACGCTCAGGAGCTTCGTGCCGGGAGGGCAAAAGCAAAAACTTGCACTGCTGAACGACGCGGCGAATATCCTGGCGTCAACCCCGCTTGTGCCGCTCGATCCGCGCCCGATCCATCCTGCCGAGATCCGCGTGGCGGCACAGGCGGCACTGAACCAGATCGAGCCCGCACTGCGCCTCCTGCCACGGGGTAGCCCGCTTACGGCCATTGCCGGCGATCTTCGCGCCGTCGCACATGCGCCCGATCACACGGTGAGCGCAGTTGGCGAGGCGCTGACTCTGTTCCTGCCGCGCGAGCTGGACCGGCTGCGCACCGCGCTTCAGGCCGAGCCTGCAAGCCTTGCCTCGGTGCCGGCGGACATCCGGCGGGATTGGGTGCTGCCGGACGGGCGGGCTCGCATCGAAGTGCTGCCGGTGGCATCTGCACGCGACAGCGGCGGCCTCCATCGGTTTGTGGCCGAGGTGAGTCGCGTGGCGCCCGATGCCGGCGGGACTGCGGTCACAGTGGTGGCGACGGGTGATACCATCGTTGCCGCCTTTCGCTCGGCGGCGGCGGCGGCGCTGCTCGCGATTACGGTGATCCTCCTGCTCGCACTCAGGCGCCTCAGGGACACCGTGTTGGTCGTGGCGCCGCTCCTGCTATCCGGCGTGCTTACTGTGCTGGCGATGGTGGTGGTGCCGCTCAGGCTCAATTACGCGAATATCATTGCGTTGCCGCTGCTCCTCGGTGTTGGCGTCTCGTTCAATATCTACTTCGTTATGAACTGGCGGGCTGGGCGGAGAGAAATGCTGGGCTCGCCGACAGCGCGGGCGGTCGCCTTCTCCGCGCTCACCACAGGCACCGCGTTCGGCTCGCTTGCACTTTCGGCCAACGCCGGAACGGCATCGATGGGCAGGCTGCTGCTCATCAGCCTCGGCTGCACGCTGCTGGCGAGCCTCGTATTCGTCCCGGCACTGCTCGCGGCGCTAACCGGCAACTCTCATCAGCGATCGGACGGCCTCATCCCGTTTTCGGGGGATCGTCGAGGCCGGAATCTGGTCGCTCATTCTTTGGGGGAACATTTGCCCGTCCGAGATGATCACGATGCTCGAGCGACCAGGGGATCACGCCGATGAACCGGTCTGCCGGATCGCCGCCAACGATATCGGCGATCACGGAAGGGACCGCCATATCATCTGCCGATGTCCGTATCGCGTGGACAGGCATGCGGGACTATAAGATCCCGTTTGCCAGTCGCATCGCTCAACGCACGATTGCGAAGACATGGTCACCGGGTAGAGCATGCCGCTCGCTGCGACTCTCGGTCGGCAACACCAGCGCGTGCTGGCAGCCGCATTTGTAAGTGACGACAAGGCGCGCGACACTGGCCGGCGCCTGCGATGCCGCCGCCTCAGCATTGGTCGTCGGAGTTGATTGGGTTGCCGCGTGCGCTTTGGGCCGGTGGTGGGCCCCGAGCGCGACAACATAACAGATGTGGTGGCGCATTGAGCCCAGCCCTGCGTCCCGGTCGGCATAGGCCGCGACACGCATGCGGGTCAGGCGAAACCCCCATCGGCACGCAGCACCTGACCGTTGATCCAGGCGCCGCCTGGACCTGCGAGAAAAGCGACGGTACCGGCGATATCCTCGGGCTCTCCCAAACGCTCCAGTGGTGCCATTTTGGCCAGTTGAGAAATCTCTACATCGGTCTTGCCGGTCAAGAACAGGGGCGTCGCCACCGGGCCCGGGGCCACGGCGTTGACGCAGATGTTGCGCCCGCGAAGCTCGTTGGCCAGCACTTTCACCAAGCCCTCTGTTCCGGCTTTGGAGGCGATGTAAGGCCCATAGCCGGGAAAGGACTTGGCCAGCACACTGCTGGAGAATGCGATGATGCGGCCCCCGTTGGCCAGCCTTCTCGCCGCCTCGGAGAGGATGACGTAAGTGCCGCGCAGATTGACGGCGATGACGTTGTCGAAGATGTCGAGTTCTCCGTCCGCGATGCGAGTCAACGGCATGATGCCGGCGCAGTGCACCACGACCGTGATGGGGCCGAGCGACGTACCGGCCGACTCGAACAGGGCTGCCGCGGCCCGAGGGTCGGCGACGTCGGCCGCGACCGCAATTGCCCGCCCGCCCGCAGCCTTGATCTGCTCAGCAACCGCTGCTGCACGGTCCGGGCGGCCGGAATAGGCCGCAGCAATAGCGAAGCCGTCGGATGCAAGCCGGACAGCAACAACCGCACCGATACCACCCGAGGCGCCGGTAATGAGAGCCACGCGCCGGGGCGAGGTGTCCGACCTGGAATTCATGTATACCCTCCTTTGAAGAGACCAGGTCCGCTTCATCGCCAGCCCGGCGGGTTGTCACTGCACGGCGTAACTGGGGAACGCCCTTCCTCAGACGACCGCTCTTGCTTCCATCAGGTCGGACAGGCCGACGCGATGACGCAGCTCCGCCGAGACGTGATCGAGAGCAGCGCTTCGGGGCTTGGGGCCAACGTCCGCCGGGCAGGGTGCATTGGGCACCACAAAACGAATGGATCCTTTGCGTTCTATGTGGCCGCATAATTGAATCAGGCTCCAGGTACCGGGAACATGACCGGCGGTTTGATCAATCCCATACCCGCCAGCGCCATGCGGGTAAGATGTTCGCCGGTGACGTAGCCACGTCCCCTATTGGCATCGAGTGCGGCCGTGGGTTGCGCCGCCAGGATCTCAGGAATCCCGCATTGCGCCTCGATCATAGCCAGGAGCCGATGTTCGATAGATCGCAACATGTCACGGTATGCGAGGAGCCCCGCGCGATCTGTCGTGGCACCGTGACCCGGGACGACGACAGTGCCGGCGTTAATCAGCGGCATCAGGCGATCAATGGCCTCTATCATCCTGTGCAACGATCCACCCGACGCTTCGTCGATGACGGGATAGCTGCCATTCGTGAAGAGATCGCCTATGATGAGCGCGTTGGCAGATATCAGAAGGATCGCCACGTCTCCGTCGGTGTGAGCCGGCATCCGCGGAATCAGACGCAGTTCTTCCGCTCCAATATCTATCGTCACCGGATGGTCGACGGTCAGCGTCGGCCATGCCTTGGGCGACGACGCCGAGACTCGCCACGAAAGCGAGCGTACGAATTGATCTGTTGACAGTCGCACACGGCAGTTGGTGTGACCGAGGACCGTTGCCCCGGCCGAAGCAAAAGCCTCGTTGCCGTCCGTATGATCGAAATGCCAGTGCGTGTTGACGAGCCATTGGGGCGCTCGCCCGCGCGCACTGGTAACGCTGTGCTCGATCTCCCCGATGCGGGCGCCATAGCTGGAATCGACGATCGCGCCGTCCCGTCGCCCCCCGATCGCCGTGACGTTGCCTCCGGCGCTTCCGAAGACGTAGACGGCCGGCCGGATCCGTGTCGTCCGCTGTGGCGTTGACCCGCAGACTTTCCGAGACAGGGCGACGAGGCCGTTCGGCGGAAAACTGTGTCTGGCGGAGCCACCCCAGGTCGTCATGTCGCCGATTTCCGGTAGCTTCCTGGGATCGCGGCTTGCGCCTGGCATAGTCGCTTTCCTTATTTCAACTGCCGTATAAGCCGTGCGGACGATGCGCGGCTTCTGGTGTCGATGAGAATGACGTAGGGCACGCGGTCGGGAAACCACAGTCGCCTCATAACGCTTGTTACATCGGGTATGAGCCATGGATCTGGTTGCCGCATTGCGGACTTTCCTTCGCGTTGCCGAAGTCGGCTCTTTCTCCGCGGTGGCGGAAGAGCGAGGTGTCACGCAGCCCGCGGTCTCGCGACAGGTCGCCGCACTCGAGAGCCATTTCGGGACCCGTCTGGTCCAACGCAGCACGCATGCCGTCACCCTCACAGATGAGGGTCGCGAGCTTGTGCCCGGCGCTCACCAACTGGTCGATTCAGCGGACGCGCTCCAGGAACGGATCGGGCGGCGGCGTGCCAGACCCGCCGGACGCGTTCGCTTGAGTGTTCCGGTCCCGCTGGGGCTATATTTCACCAGCAAGCTCGATTACCTGCTGAAGAAGCACGACGAATTGTCGATCGACCTTATCCTGCATGACAGGCTGCGTGACCTCATCGAAGAAGGCATCGATCTCCAGGTTTGTGTCGGCGAGATCCGGGATTCGGCATTAATATCGCGCCGGATTGGCGCGACGACG
>JASHQG010000129.1 GCA_030037665.1 Acetobacteraceae bacterium | reverse complement strand
CGCCGCCGATCTTTGGCGGTTCCGACCGGATCAGCCTGATCAGTATGCCGTCCGACTGCTGCTTAGAATTGACGCGGCGTTACTGAACTTGCTCGCGCGTTGACAGTTGAATGGCCAGCGGCGCGATGCGTGTGTTCTGGTGAGCGGCGGCATCGTTGACGAGGGCGACTTTGGTGAGGCAACGCGACAAATCCTTTGCCAAGGACCGGCTTGAGCACGGGGACAGCAAACGCAGAGGCATTACAAGAAACCCAACAAAATGCGGCGTAGCCGGATTGTCCGATAGACTGACGGGGCACGCCGACAAATAACACGACATGGCTGCATCGGCGACGAGCACGGGGTCGGCGGCGACGAGGCAGACGCTAACGTTGAGCGCCGCCACGAGCGGCGGCGCGGATGCGACGATCAAGGGTGGCTCGGCGACGGACACTGCTACCCTCGTCTTCTCCTCCCATGGTTCACAGCATCAGTTCCCCGGGGACTCAGGCCGATGAAGTGATCGGGGGGCGTGACATGACAGTCACGCCAGGTGCCAGCTTCCTTACCGCGCAGGGTCGAGAAGTTCCGACGCGCCGTCGCCAGACTTTTGTGGAACTGCGACGATCTCCGTCGCTACCTGGCAAACAACGAAGACTCCCTGATCGATTACGGCATGCGCGACCGGTCTAAGCTTCCGGTTTCGACGTCGCGTGCGGAAGCCTGCGTCGATGAGATCGCCAACGCGCGCATGGCAAAGCAGCAGCGTATGAGGTGGTTTCCCCAAGGAGCTCATCGCGTCGCGACTATCCGCACCGCAGTGATGGAAGATCGGTTTAATCCTACCCCCGTTCTCCCACTGGCGGCCTAGCAGGCCGGGATTTTTCCACTCCCTTGAGTGCCCCGAGGGCGAGGCTCGTGCGCCGCGCCGCCAGGCGAAGAACGCTCTCGATTATCACGTGCTGGCTTTGAGGACTGTGTCAGCCATGCCCGACGGGGCGCTCCTCGACGCCGATCCAGCTTCTGAACAAAGTGAGTCCGAATGGAGTGGCTTTCCGTGCGGGTCGCCAGTCAGAGCTTGGACAACCGGGATCCTCACTGGCGCCGATGCCATTCCCCTCGACGCCTCGCCGGCGACTTTCTGGCAACTAGCCGTTGAAGCCGCAGGTCAGTTCGCAGGAAACGAGAACACCTGTCTCTCGGCGGGCATTTTGCCGTATTGCCACCCGGTTCCATCCATTACGAGGCGAACCGGGCGGCCTCCTTCATAGGCGTCGTCGGCAGACCCCATCGGGCCTGCCACATGGCCCTCGACGATCTGGCGGTCAAACACGAAGGGCAGCCCAATAGAGTTGAGGGCGGACGGCCGGTCCATGACCTGGAAGTGCAAGTGCGGAGCAGTTGAACTGCCGGTGTTGCCGAGTTCGCCGATTTTCTGGCCTGGGCCCAACACGCTTCCGACCGTGATAGACGGCGGGATGCTGCCAGTGTGCAGATGTGCATACAGGATATAGCGGCCGTAGCCGATGTCCTCGATGATGTAGTTGCCAGGCGCATTGTCGGCAGTGATGCCCTGCGCTGGTCCGGGAACCTGTTCGGGTTCGTTGTTGACAGAAGCAACCACGGTGCCCGCGGCTGCCGCGAGGATGGGCGCCCTGAAGAACGGCCAGGAGTTCAGATCGGTCACCAGCCCAGTGCAACATTCGTCCTTCTCGTTCAACTGCACCCAGTCGATGGCGAACTGCTCCGGCGCCTTGATGTCGCCGTTGACGGGCAGGGTGGCCCCGCGGTGCGGGCCGACCACCTCGCAGCAGCCATTTCCGTTCCACCAGCGGTCCCCCGTGAGCGGCGGGCTGAGAATCACTGGCGGCTCGCAAGAGACGGGCACCGGATCCGAATCGGCCGACAACGGTGCGTCAGCGCCCGGTGGCTGCACCGTGATCCGCGTCGACAAGAGACGGGGCACGTCATCAGCATTCGCGTACGTCACATCAAAAAAGGTCATGCCCGACGCGCCGGCGGGAATATCGCTGACATCGGTCCTCCCTCCCGCGCGCGGGCTGAACAGGCGGACCTTGCCCGTTATGTCGGTGTTATCGACGTCCAGCACCTTGTTGACGCCGCTGGGCTGAAATCCGTTGAGCGGAACAACCGGAACAATGGAGACCACTGTTGTCGTTTTCCGCGCCAGGTTCGTCACCTGAGCGGCGAACGCGACGTGGATCAGCCCGTCGGTGGCCGGCACGGGGGTTAGCGTGCGCTGCACGGGCCGGACCGTGACAGGCAAGATCGCGAGGCGAGGCAGTTCCCGTGCCGCGGGCGGCAGCCCGCCGCAGGCTTGCGCGTGGGCTCCAGCCCGAACCAGGCACAGCACTCCGGCCAATGCCGCAAGAAACTGCGCAAGTCTGCCGGCCATAACATACCTTTTCCGCGCCGGCGAAACCGGGCAGCTTACCTCCGCTTGGTGGGACCCTAAGTTTTGGGCAGCTCGCGCGCAAGCAAAAGTACCAGGGCAGGCCCGCACTGCTCGGCGGGAAAGCCGAACTGAAGGCCACGATTACTCTGGGCCGCCCCGCCCCACCGCGATGGTCTGGCGGTACCGGCCGCGGGTTTTGGCGCAAATTCGCAGCGCCGGCATCCGCGTGGCCGATCGCCGAACAACCCTCAGGGCCGGAGTGCCGCGTTCCAGATTCCGGGCGCGCGCGGTTCTGCCTTGAACACCCAAACGTCGGAGCCGGGACTGACCCTTGCGGACGCGGTGCATCAGCTCGATGCCGGCGATTGCGATCG
>JASHQG010000128.1 GCA_030037665.1 Acetobacteraceae bacterium | reverse complement strand
CCCGAACCGCTATGGCCGCGATCCGTTCGCGCGTTAAGACTCCTTGCTCGCCGCTGGAATCGTGTTCAATGCAATCCTTTACCGGCAAGCGTTGCGAACTCCCCACCTGAGAAGGCGCCGGTGGACTCCCCGGACGGCTTCACGGGTGCCCTTTGATTACCAACAAGTTGGGAGGGATAGCGCGCGGTTTGCTGGCTCGAATCATGTATGGTGTCTTATCCGGCACCGATTCGGGAGGTGTGCGATGGGTTCAAGTCATACTGCCTGGCTTGATAACGAAATTGCTGATTGCCAGCTCGCTGAGGTATGTGTGACCAGGCGGCTTCATAAGCTGCCGGGGCAAATCGGAGGCGATGGAACAGAGCAAAGCTTTTGCCTGCCAGGACGGAGCGAATGCCAACCCCGCCCACCGGTTCATGTCCAACGATTCGGTCAACGAGGCCGACATCGTGGCCGGACACTTTCTGTCCACGCGCGAGCGCGTCGGTGCGACGCAGGGACGGATCCTCGTGCCGCACGATATATCGGAGCTCCTCTAACAGCGAAAGGGCACCAGCTCGCCCGCGACGACCGCTGGTCCCCTGCATCGCCCCGCCTGCCGTGGCTTACCTCCAGAGCCCCGATCGCGGCGGTGAGCAGCCGGGTGTTCACCTGTCAAGCTTCAGGCTCGCTCCAGGCTGGTGCGCACCGTAAGCATGGATCGGCTCGGTTAGGTCGAGTTTGATTCAGGCAATGTATCTGGCATAACGAAAGCCAATGACCCAAGGTCTCCTGCCCAGGACCGGCTATTGGACCGCTCTCCTGGTGACGTCATTCCTCGCCGTGACCCCTTTTTTGTTGGGCGCTCCCGAGATCGGGCCGTATCTGCTGCTGCTCGTTCCCATGATTGTCACTATCATTCTGCACAAGGCGTACAGATCCCCCGGTGTAAGAACCAGGATTCTCGTGTTCACGACGGTTGGCACGGCACTCACGCTCGGCACGGGGCTGATCATTCGGAATCTTCCTCCTTTTGACGTGTTCGGGATTCCGACGCCCAACATCATCGCGCCCGCCTTCCATCTCGATGGAGAGGAAGCCTACGACGCTGGGATGTACGAACTTTGGTGCGAGATCTGGCTTGCCCTGGGCTTCTTGGTCGCGTTTGCGTGGGGCGGGATCAGGGCGGTAGCCGTATTCTTCCGCCAGCGCCGGGCACATTCACGTTGCCGATGAACCGGTTGCAGGGCCGTGCTCAGTGAGAGGCTGGCGCCGCACGGAGGGGATCGGACGCTTTGGCTACGACACAATTCCGGTTCGCCATTTCGACAAAGGAATATCCGACTTCACCGGACTTTGCATATCGCCCGCAGAGCCACAAAATACCAGCGGCGAATACTGCTTCTACCGTGAGGCAGGAGCGTGGGCGAGGTGGAACCGTTCAGCCTGCCGAGCGTCTGATCATGGCTCCTCGACCACTTGTGACCGGTTGCCTGAGGGGTCGCGTGACACGGCCCGTTCCGCCCCAGGCCCCTGTGGCAACTCCTGTTGCGACCTCAAGTGTTTCCGAGCAGTCTGGCGTGATACGCGCTTGGCGCAACCGACGTCAGCCCATCGTACTTCGTGGCTTTGCAGAGTATCCACCACGGATTAGAGGTGCTGTCGATAAGCATTTGTGGTCGCATTGCGCGGAACAAGCAGGACGAGCAATCGCTGTTTCGGCCGCATTGTAGGATCAAAGTTTCGGGGAGCAATAGACGATGCCGGCATGGAGACGCGCGCAATGCCGTCTGCAGGGCAATTCGGGGAGCATGCGCGAGCATTTCGGAGAACCGTGGAGCTCAGTCAGGGCGACTTGGCTGTTGCACCCGATATGACTGAGCAGGTTGACGATAGCAGGAATGGTCGATCATCGAGATAACATGCTGCGTCGTGGCTACCATGGTGCGGCCTTGAAGCTTTGCGTGAACCGCATCGCCTCGCTCACGTCAACGGGATACACGCGGATGAAACGCCTTGGCAGAGTCACGCTTTTCCTGTCCGTGGTCGCGCCAACCATCTGCTTTGCCGGGCATGGGAGTGTCGACGGGCCTTGGATGGGAGATTATACATATTATAACTCGTTTTCGGACGGGATCCAGCCCGTCATAACCGACATGAAGCTCAGAATCACCCGAGATGATCACTGCACCCTGTCCTGGGAAGGGTTCCAGACAAACCAGAAAATCATTTGCGCCGTGCAGAAACGTAAATCCGAAGATGGCATAGCAATTCTGTTTGTGAGCTATGACGATGGGTCCCTGAAGAACCAATATGGCGTCGAGATCTACAAGCCGAGGGAGCGGTTATTCTCGCTTGTAAGAGCCAATGGCAAAGAGCTAGTCACGGTCTGGAGCAACGTATATCGACCTGACAAAGCGAACAAAGTTGGCCGGTTTTTTGTTAAGAGAGAATAACCCTTTGAGATCGGCGCAATTGAGGTTGGTTCCTGCACCAAAGTCAGCTCAGCCACTATGGCACACGCGGGCGATTTCCTGAATGATCGTGATTCGGTTGGGTTGGCTATCATATCGAACTTCGGCGACCTGAGGAACGCTGCAGCCGCGCTCTCCCCTAAAGATCGGTTCTGCAAACTGATCGTGATGGCAGGCGCGCGGCAAGAAGGTCAGTCATGCGCATGAGTAGACCTTGCGCGCGCCACCGGCGACGGCGCCGCTTGTGTTGCCGGCTTCGGGGGCCGGCACTCTCCGGCTTCGCCGCGCAGCGTTGGCGCGATCACAACAAGCGGCTTGCCTTGCGGCACGCGTCGCGGGTGACGGCCCGGTTCAAAAATCGTCGCGAAGCTTCACCTTGCGCCTTGCCTGCAACAATTCACGATAAATCAGAAACCGCTTCAGGTACTCGGCAGGGAGCACCACAAGAAGCCAGGCCACAAGCAATGCGACCCCCACCCGTGCGGTAAATGACACCTCGGCACGATGCAGGATGCCGCCGACAATCCACCCGACTCCGGGCTGCACGGGCGTCAGCCCGTCGTCCCCGCGCCAGGGCGCGATTAGCATAACGATGATGCCGATCATGACGAGGAGGAGGAGATTGCCGCGCCGTGTCTGTTCGAGCCGCATGCGTGTGGCGATCACGCGAAAGAAGATACCGAGCCAACGATCTTCTCCCATCTTGGCGGAGGCGAGCAGGCTCATTCCTTTTGCGTCTTTGGGCCAACGCCGCAAAATGCTGAGCGCATTGTCGCGGGCCTCGTCGAAGCGGCGCTCGCGCAATGCCGCCATTCCCATGAGGTAAAGCGACGACCGATCTTCGGGGTCGAGGGCGAGCGCCTGGCGAGCCGCTCGTTCAGCTGCGGCGTAGTCGCCCCGCTGGACGTGGGAACCGGCAACGGCGGACCACGTGGCGACATCCTCGGGATCGAGCGCCACCGCCGCCTCGAGTGTTTGGAGGGTCTTCCGGCCGCGCCACTGCCACTGGCCGCTTTCGACTGATGCCTTAAGGCGGTGATAAGGCGCCCAGTCCGGGGATGCCGCGAGAAGGAAGTCGACATGCGGCCGCGCCGCCTTGCGCGCCACCTTCATGGCGCGAAGCTGCTTCCACATCCTCAGAGCAGAAATAATCGGGATACCGATATACAACCGTCCGGGCGACCGTGTCTGACTCCACAAGCGCGAGTGCGATATCCGGCCGCGACGAAGATACGCGTACGCGAGTGTATGGTGCGCGCGGTGATTTCCCGGATCGAGCGCAAGCGCGGCTTGGCCGTTCTCGATCGCAAGCTCGACATGGCCGCCAGCAAGGTACGCGTGCGCGAGCCAGGCGCGCGCATTGGCGTTCTCCGGCTCGACCGCAAGCAGATCGCGCAACACCGCGATAGCCGGCTCGACTTGATTCAGCTCCAGAAGTTGGCGCCCGCGCGCCAGTCCATAGTCGTCTCCCATAACGGCCGTCGTATCAATCCCAGGACCCCCTAACAATCCCCTGGTTGCAGTGCCCGGTGCAGGCCACGATAATGGCCGCGACAAAGACGACGGATCTTCGCACAGGGAGCGCAGCCATGGACACACCCTCGCTTGCCGGGCTGCGCGCGGCATTATCGGTCTCGCCCGACAATATGCCGCTGCTCGTTCTCTTGCTGAAGACCCACCTTGAAGGCGGCGCAGCGGAAGAGGCCTATGGCGTCATTCGCGATCGCTCGCCGGAAACCCTTCCGGACCCGATAGCGCGTTCTCTGGCCGCCGACGTCGCACGCTCCGTCAATCAGCCGGAGGCGGCTTTGACGTTCCTGGCCGGCGATAGCGCTGAGGAGCACATGAGCCGCGCGCGGGTTTTGCTTGCGCTTGGCCGCCCGCAGGAAGCGCTCATCGCATATCGGAGGGGCGTGACAGGCAATGCCGCGCTCGAGGATCTAAGCCTGCTACGCGCCCTCGATGACGCCGTTCGCAGCACCGTCGCTGCTGCGGCAAGCAACATCGTGCCGTTACGTGTCGATGAGTCCCGGCACAGCGACAGCAAAAGTCTCGACAATGCTCGGGTCCAGGTGCTCGGGCGCGAGGTGGACCGTGTGACCTTCGCCGACGTCGGCGGGCTCGAGGAGGTGAAGCAGGAGATCCGCCGGCGTATTATCCTGCCCTTCCAGAAACCATCGATGTTCCAGCGTTTCCGGAAGCGCATCGGCGGCGGCATTCTCGTTTATGGCCCGCCCGGCTGCGGTAAGACGCTGTTGGCGCGCGCCACGGCCGGGGAGTGCGGGGCTCATTTCCTCAATGTGTCGATTGCCGACGTGCTCTCGAGGTGGCACGGTGAATCCGAGCATAATCTCTCAGCCATCTTCGACAAGGCGCGCGCCAGCCCGCCGACCGTACTGTTCTTCGACGAGATTGAGGCGCTCGCAGGGCGACGGGGGCATGCGCAGTCGAGCGAAGCAGCAATTCGGCTAGCGAGCCTGTTTCTGAGTGAGCTCGACGGTTTTGCGCAAGGCAACAATGGTGTTCTGGTCCTTGCCGCGACCAATCTTCCGTGGACGATCGACACGGCCTTTCGCCGGCCTGGCCGTTTCGATCGGGTCTTCTTTGTGCCGCCGCCCGACCGCCCGGGTCGTGCTGCGATCCTCAAGGCATTGCTGCGCGATCGGCCCGTGGTGGACAATCCTGGTATTGCCGAGCTCGCCGCATCCACGAGCTGGTTCTCAGGCGCGGATCTCCGGGAGCTGGTCGAAACCGCAGCCGACGAGGCGATCGAACAATCGATGCGGAACGGCCAGGAGACGCCGATCACCGCGGCCATGCTTGAGCACGCGATGAGAAGGGTCAAGCCGACGACGCAAGAGTGGCTGACGAGCGCGCGCCACTATGCTCGTTACGCCAATGAAGCAGGCCAGTATGACGATGTCCTGGCCTTCCTCGGTCGCCACAGCAGGTGACACCAGGCTGCTGCTCGGGGTGCTCTCTTGTCTGAGAAGCCGAGTTCTGTACCGCCCAGGATCGTGCCGGCCTCGACCTTAACAGGTGACACCAGTGAGCCCGTCAGCTGGATGGCACCTCCTTGATGTCGGCCAGACCGGTAGAGGTGTTTGCGTGCGCGAGGGTCGGCATGCTGTGCGCTCCATTCCCCGGCAAACCGCCGGTGCAGCCTGCCGTCTTCACTCACTCCGCTGACCGTGGTCGAGAGATTGTTGCCGTCCACGGTGAGCTGATCTGCGTCCCGATCGAATGCGCCCAGGCAACCGACGCTTCCAGCCTGACGGATCGCAATCACAACGCCGCCCGCGACAGGCTCTGCGGCATGGCGGGATGGTGATGGGCGCAGAGGTCGCCCTGACCGCTGTATGCAGCTTCCTCCACCAAGCGTCATTGATGTGTCAGCGCTTTTGGCATCGTACGCGCCGGGGTGAACGTGAGCGTCGCGGCGACACCACATTGCGCGACGCGGTGCAGCTGTGATGGGTAACGGCCATGGCGATTGACGAGACCGCGGCCGATCCCGAGGCTGGCACAAGGAGCGCTTCTATGAGCACTCATACGAGCGCTCGCGGT
>JASHQG010000127.1 GCA_030037665.1 Acetobacteraceae bacterium | reverse complement strand
CGCTGCGACGGATTTCGCAGCCGGCTTGCTGGAAGCCTTTGGCGCCTCGTCCTGCGGCACCGGACGGGGGGCGGTCGCCGTCGGCTTTTTCATCACCGGCGCAGCCTTGGAGGCGACAGCGGTCGCCGCAGCACGCGCGGCCGCGGGCTTCGCGGCGGCTGCCTTCGCGGCGGCTGCCTTTGCGGCTGCTGCCTTCTCCGCCGCTGCTTTCACGGCCGCTGCCTTCCCGGCAGCAGCTTTCACGGCAGCGGCTGTCACGGCGGCCGATTTCACCGCAGCAGCTTTCGCAGAGGCCGGCGTCGTCTCGACCTTGGAACGTGAAACCGGCTTGGCCGCGGCGGTCCGGCGACCCTTGTCGCTTCGCGCCGCGGTTCCCGATGCCTTCATACTTGACACCCCGTATCCTTCATCAAATGGGCCGGCAGAACAGTGGCCTCGACCGGGCCCCCACGGCCAGCCAGCCCTGTCTCCCGCCGGACCACACCCTATGGATTGGTAACGCGAACCGCTCACCGAGACGGCCGCATCACGTCAAACTGCAATATAGCATCACTCCGCCGTTACGTCAGGGGGCGGGCAGGCCAGATCAGGGCTTCCCCGGCTCAGGCGAGAACAATTTCGCTTTGTCCGGCTTGTCTTTCCACTCGTCGGCGTCGGGCGGCGGGTCCCCCTTGCGGGTGATGTTCGGCCAGATTGCCGCATAGGTGCGGTTCAGCTCCAGCCAGGCATTGGCCTTGTCGTCGCTGTCAGGCACGATGGCCTCGACGGGACATTCCGGCTCGCAGACGCCGCAGTCGATGCATTCATCCGGATGAATCATCAACATATTCTCACCGACGTAGAAGCAGTCCACCGGACAGACCTCGACGCAGTCCATGTATTTGCAGCGGATGCAGCTCTCGGTGACCACGTAGGTCATGGAAGGTCCCCGTCACAGGCGAACCGCGGGCGTTGCCCGCGGGGCAGGTTGGAGGCGGCGGTATGCCGGCCTTTAGTGGGCGACGCAAGATGGCGCGGCCGGGTCGGCGATCTCGTCATACAGAAGTAGCGCCTCAGCGGGCGGGCCGCGTCTGGAGGCCAATTTCAGCACACGCAGGACGCGGACCTCGCCGCGCACAGGCACCGTCAGCACGTCGCCCACGCGGAGTCGGGCGTGTGCCTTATCGGTGGGCTGGCGGTTGATCCGGACCGAGCCACGGCTGACCAGTGCGGCACAGTCGGAGCGGGCGCGCATGAATCGGGCACACCACAGCCACTTGTCGAGCCGCTGCCAGTCTTGGTCTTCCCGGTCGGGTATGTGGAACCTCCTGATTGCCGGGCAGCCGATCGCCGAGCGTGCCGCAGCCTAGCAGGTCTGCCGCGGATTCGTGGCGGCGCTTGGTGGATGCGGGGGCCGGCGCTACGAAGCCCGGCGAATTGATCAGCCGAGGAGGCCACCCATGCCGCGCACCCACAGCATTGCAGCCATCCCGGGCGACGGCATCGGCCCAGAAGTGATCGACGCCGGGCTGGAGGTGCTCGACGCTGTGGCGGCGCGCGATGGCAGGTTCTCGCTCAAGGTTGTGCGCTATGACTGGGGTTCCGACTACTACCGCAAACATGGGCAATTCTTGCCCGCCGACGCAATGGCATGGCTGCGCACCGCGGATGCGATCTATTTCGGCGCGGTCGGCGATCCGAACATTCCCGACCACGTCACGTTGTGGGGGCTGCGGCTGCCGATCTGCCAGGGGCTCGACCAGTATGCCAACGTCCGGCCGACGCGAATTTTGCCGGGCATTACCTCGCCGTTGCGCGACGTGGGGACTGGCGATCTCGATTGGGTGATCGTGCGGGAGAATTCGGAAGGCGAATACGCGGGCCAAGGCGGGCGGTCACATCGCGGCTTCCCCGAGGAAGTGGCGACTGAGGTGGCGATCTTCACCCGCCGCGGCGTCGAGCGGATCATGCGCTTCGCCTTCGCGCTGGCGGACAGCCGGGCGGCAAAGCATCTGACCGTTGTGACCAAGTCGAACGCGCAGCGATACGGCATGGTATTCTGGGACGAGATTGCCTCGCTGGTCTCGCGCGACTTTCCGCACGTGCTATGGGAGCGTGAGTTGGTCGATGCGATGACCATGCGCATGGTGCGGCGGCCGAAGACGATCGATACGGTCGTGGCAACCAACCTGCACGCCGACATTCTGTCGGACCTGGCGGCGGCGCTGGCGGGATCGCTCGGCATCGCGCCGACCGGCAATATCGATCCGGAGCGGCGATCACCCTCGATGTTCGAGCCGATCCACGGGTCCGCGTTCGACATCACCGGACAGGGAATTGCCAATCCGGTGGGCGCGTTCTGGACCGCGTCGATGATGCTGGAGCACTTGGGCGAAAAGGAGGCGGCTGGCGTGGTAATGCGGGCCGTAGAACACGTCTGCGCCGCCGGGGTGATGACGCCCGACCTCGGCGGGAAGGCGACAACAGCAGAAGTCACGCGCGCCGTGTGCGAAGCGGTGCGGGGCCTTAATCGATAGGCTGCGGCGTGACGGGCGTCGCAATCGCTGCAGCAAGATGAGCGGGTCGGACCGCGTCGCCATACAGCAAGCGCCACTCAATGCGGCGGGAGCAGCCTACCCACCGCCATCGATCGTCAGCACCGTGCCGGTCGTGTACCCCGACCGCGGGCTCGCCAGAAACGCGACCGCCCAGCCGATCTCCTCCGGTGTCGCCGGCCGCCCGAATGGCATGCCCTTCGTCAGCTCACGCCATCGTTCCGGATCGCCGAACGTCTTCTCCGCAGCGGCCCGCTGCAGCATCACATGCCGCTCGGTCTCGACCGGTCCGGGATTGATCGCCACCACGCGCAGCCCGTCAGCCGGTGCGCCTTTGCCCAGCGCGCGTGTGAACGCCATCAGCGAGGCGTTTCCTGCCGCACCGGCGATATATCCGGTCGGGAAACGCTCGCCCGCCGCGCCGATGACGTTGACGATCACGCCCGACCGCCGCGCTTTCATTGCCGCATAGACCACGCGGCAGAACGAGATATAGCCAAACACCTTCAGATCCCATGCGGTCCGCCAGCGCGCATCATCGATCGAAAGCAGTTCACCCGGCGGAATCGCGCCGGCGTTGTTGACCAGGATGTCGACTTCACCCGCCTCGGTCCCAACGCGCCGCACCGCGGCATCGCTCGACAGATCTGCGGAGATCGTCCGCACGTTCACCTGGTTCCTTGACCGGATGCCCGCCGCTGCCGCGTCCAACGCCGCTTGCTCGCGCGCCACCAGAATGACGTTGCAGCCTTCGCCCGCGAGCACCTCCGCGGAGGCGCGGCCGATCCCCTTTGAGCCGCCGGTGATCAGCGCCGTCTTGCCGCTCAATCTCAGGTCCATCTCATGCCACCTTTCGCAATCTTTGCTGATAGACCCGGCACGCGTTCCCGAAAGCGTGGAAGAGAGCCAAGCTCGCCGAATCGCCGGCATATTCCCACTCCGGGTGCCATTGCACGCCAAAAGCCCAACCGCGCGCGGATCCGACGCGAACCGCCTCGATCGTCCCGTCCGGCGCCCTCGCCTCCACCACGCAGCCGGGCGCCACCGCATCGATCGCCTGCCAATGCAGCGAGTTCACCAGGATGGTCGTGGCACCGACGATGCGCGCCAATGCGCCCGACACCGACACCGTGTGCTTGGGCCCGTACTTCTGATCCACGGTGCCAGGACCGGCGCGGTGGTCGGCGCGGCCCTCCATCTCGTGCACGAGTTGATACAGGGTGCCGCCAAGCGCCACGTTCAGCTCCTGGATGCCGCGACAGATGGCCAGCACCGGCATACCGCGGGCGATCGCCTCGGGAATCAGCCGCAGAGTGGTGGCATCGCGGTCCATATCGTGGCGGTCGGGCGTCAGAGTCGGGCCGCCGGCGTAGTGGTCCGGATGCACGTTGCTTGGGCTGCCGGGAATGAGCAAACCGTCGAGGCGGTCCAGTAGCTCCATCTGCACCTCGCCCAGCGGCGGGATCATGATCGGCAGAACGTCGGAACCTCCGAAGATTGCTGCGGCGTAGCGCGCCGGCGTCTGGTGGAATATTTGCTCGGACAGCAGGTTCGCGCAGGCCGGAATGCCGACGACCGGACGGGGAATTCTTTCCATCATCCCTGCACTATGATCGCGACCTGCGCAGATCCGCAATCATCGGGCTGGGTAAGCCGCGGTCGAGCGGCAGTGCGATTGCGCGCGGCGAGCGTGAGACGTCGGTGCCCGAGCGGGGAGCGAAGCCCACGCTGAGTGCAGGAATACTGGGCAGAGGCCTGCCGCCGGACGCGGCAGCGGCCCCGATGATGCAGGCAGGTCAGCGACCCCGTCACGGCGCGACCGAGTGGCGCACACCACGGGACCTCGCCACGCCATGTTGGACGCCGTTGCTCTGTTCCTCGCATGAGAGTACCGGCGACGGAGCGGTGCACAGAAGTGCAACATATCCGTCATCGCCGCGCATTGGATGCTGCATGAAACTGTCACTATGCGCCTGCACGGTAACAATGTCAGATTCGCTGACAGTGTAGTGATTCGCGGAGTGACGACTGCGTATGATGGCGAATCTGGAGAAGGATACAGTCATCCAGGCTTATGGTCGATGGGCTCCGGTCTATGACCTGGTGTTCGGTGCGGTATTCCGGGCAGGGCGTCGGGCGGCGATCGAGGCGGCAGAACGAATCGGCGGACGTATTCTGGAAGTCGGCGTCGGTACGGGAATTTCGCTGCCCGGGTATTCGCGTCGCAACCGAATAATTGGCGTCGATATCAGCGCGGCCATGCTGCAGCGCGCACTGCGGCGCGTAGCCGAACTGCATCTTGACCATGTCGAGGGCCTGGAAGTGATGGACGCTGAGGAACTGAGGTTTCCCGACGCGTCGTTCGATGTGGTTGTCGCACAGTATGTGGTAACCGCCGTGCCGCATCCGGAACACGCGCTGGATGAGTTCGCGCGTGTCGTGCGGCCGGGCGGCGAGATCGTCATCACGAGCCGCATCGGCGCCGAGACCGGGCTGCGTGGCGCGGTGGAAAAGAAGCTGACGCCAGTGACCAGCAAGCTCGGTTTCCGCACCGAATTTGCCTGGGACCGATATGTACGGTGGGCCGACAATACGCCGTCGGTGCGGCTGGTGGAGCGACAACCGCTGCGGCCGCTCGGTCACTTCGCGCTGATCCGTTTTGCCAAGCTTGTGTCTTAACAAGAAGGAGCGACGATGTGCGGTTTCCGTGAGACCCTGAAGGTACAGCGCTGGGACGATCATCGGTACTATCATCACAGCCGCATCAACCAGTCGCTGCATCTGGTGAGCGCGTCGAGCTTCGTCTGCGCCTACGTTACGGCATTCAGGGATCCGGCGATGGCGGGGCTGCTGGGCTGGCTGGTAGCAATGACGACGCGGCAGGCCGGCCATCTGTTTTTCGAGCCGAAGGGCTATGACGTCATCAACGACGCGACGCACGAGTACAAGGAGGCGATCAAAGTCGGCTACAATCTGCACCGCAAGATCGTGCTACTGGCGATCTGGGCGCTGTCGCCGCTGCTCTTGTGGGTCGATCCGACGATGCTCCACACGGTCAAGCCGGCGCGGAACTTCCCTGAATTCAGCCGCCATGTCGGTTATCTTTGGCTGGCGCTCGGTGGCGCAGGCCTGGCGTTCCGCACGGTCCAGCTCTTCTTCGTACGCGATCTGATGACCGGACTGGTGTGGGCGACAAAGATCCTCACCGACCCGTTCCACGACATCAAGCTGTATTACCGTGCGCCCGGATACTTGCTGCGTGGCGAGTTCTTCGACACGGCCGAGGCGCCCACGGGCTGACCGCGCGCGGTCAGCCCTTGGCCACCGCCGGCCGCGGGCCATGCGACGGCGTGGTCCATTGCGACCAGTAGGTCCCGAGCATCTCCCGCAATATCTGCCGGCGGATCGACCTGTTGGTGGCGGACGGAGGGGCCCACCACCAGCCGTCGCGTTGCATAGCGCGCGCCGCGGCGACGAACCGCTGAGCGACCTCGGCGAAGTCGGTGTCCGTATAGTTCAACGAGAACAACAGCCGGCCGGTGCCGACCCAGCTCAACGCGATACCCTCGGCGCGCAGGTAATATTGCAGCATCCAGTTGTAGCGGCATGGACGGGTGTAGTTCACCGTCCAGATCGAGGACATGTTGGCGATGCGTACTGGCAGGTCCTCCCCGGCCAGCAGGTCGTTCAGTTGCGCCGCGCGGGCGTTCCAACGTTCGTCGATGCCGTCGTACAGCGCCTGCACCTCCGGGCTGGCAAAGCGGTGCAGGAACTCATGCATCGCGCCCATGACATAGGGATGGGCGTTGAACGTGCCACGCGCAAGGCAGATATCGGCTGGGCGGTCGTGGCGGTAACGCCGCATGAAATCGCGCCGGCCGGTCAGCACGCCCACCGGCATGCCACCGCCAAGCGTCTTGCCATATGTCGCGAGATCCGGACGGACGCCGAAATATTCGCTCGCCCCGCCGGGAGCAATCCGGAAGCCGACAAAGATCTCGTCGAAGATCAGCGCGATGTTTTGCTCGGTGCAGACCGAGCGAAGCTTGCGCAGCCACTCCGAGTACGCGGCGCGGTCAAAGTACGCCGTACGGCCGCTGTCCACCAGGGCGGAGTCCACCGGTGCCGGCCGGTTCGGATGCAGCGCCTGGATCGGGTTGACCAGGACGCAGGCAACGTCGCGACGGCTGCGCAGGACGCGCAGCGTGTTGTCCGACAGGTCAGCCAGCGTGTAGGTCGCCGGCGGGGCGAGCGGGTTGCCGATGCCAGGCTGCACGTCGCCCCACCAGCCGTGATAGGCGCCGCAGAACCGCACCACATGCGTGCGCCGTGTGTGATAGCGGGCAAGCTGCACCGCTTGCATCACCGCCTCGGTGCCGGACATGTGGAAGGACACTTCGTCCTGGCCGGAAATTTGTGTGATCCGTTCGACGTTGTAAGCGACGACGGGATGATACGAACCCAGCACAGGGCCGAGATCACGCACCAGGTCCGAGCCGCGTGCGATGCATCCCTTGTAGAATTCGTAGCCGAGCAAATTGACCCCGTAAGAACCGGTGAGGTCGTAGAAGATATTGCCATCGAGATCGGCAAAGGTCAGGCCGGCCGACGATTCGACCACCGAACCGGAGGGCAGCGATTGGCGTACGATGCGGCTGTACTGGAACGGCACGCGGTAGCCGTGCGTGAGCTGCAGGTCGGACGCGCCTTCACGCACCCGTTCCGTCAGCGTGTTGGTACGGGCGAATTTCTGCTGGTACAGCGCAGACAAGCGCCGGAAGCCGTCGCGCCGCTGAAATGCTATGTTTTCCGGCGGGTCGTCACAGCGGAAGAAGCGGTGCTCGTCGTATTCGTAAAACGGCACCAGCGAGGCGATGCGCCGCGCCAGGCGCGTGTGCCCGGCCAGCGAGCGATGCTTCGCGCGCGTCAGTTCCAACCGCTGGGCCAGCGGGGTCACCAAGGGAATCGATATCTCCATAACGTTAACATAGGCAGCGCGAGGTGGTGGTTGCGTGTCAGTTGTGTGACCTGTGGCGAGTGGTGGCGGTGAAGACGCTGCGCACGGCGGTGCGGCAGATCGCGATGCAGGAAGACGTTAACTTCCTGCTGACCAATCGCATTCCGCGGCGGCTGGCGACGCGATTCATTGGTTGGTTCAGCCGAATCGAGCAGCCGTTGGTACGCGATCTGTCCCTTAACGCGTGGCGGATGTTTTCCGACCTCGACCTGAGCGACGCGCGCGACACCGAGTTCCGCAGTCTGCATGACTGTTTCACGCGCAGGCTGAAGGATGGCGCGCGGCCGGTCGATGCCGATCCTCGCGTTCTGGTCAGTCCATGCGATGCGATCGTGGGCGCCTCGGGCAGCGTGCGAGGAGGACAGGCGCTGCAGATCAAGGGGTTTCCGTACCGGCTACGCGATCTGCTCTGCGACGATGCGCTGGCCGAGGCATATCGCGGCGGAAGCTACGTCACGCTGCGGCTAACCTCGGCCATGTACCACCATTTCCACGCGCCGCATGACTGCCGCGTCGAGGCCGTTACCCACATCTCCGGCGACACGTGGAACGTGAACCCGATCGCTCTCAGGCGGATCGAGAATTTGTTCTGCAAAAACGAGCGTGCGGTGATTCGAATGCGGCTGGATACGGGCGGGTATTGCGTGACGCTGGTAGCGGTGGCGGCAATCCTGGTGGCAGGAATACGGCTGATGTTTCTCGAGACGCTGTGCGCACTGCGCAATGGAGGGCCTCGGACGGTGTGCTGCAATGCGACGCTGAGCAAAGGCGAGGAGATGGGATGGTTCGAGCATGGCTCGACGATCCTTCTGTTCGCGCCACCGGGATTCGGTCTGGATGACAGAGTGCGCGAGGGTGGACGGGTGCGCGCGGGACAGGCGTTGATGCGGGCGCCCGACGGGTAAATTCTGCCGACAGAGCGACGGCGAAAAGCGAAACGGACAGAACAAAGATTTTTTCAGACGCAAGCAAATGGATGCAAACCAATCACATGGTGCCGATCCTATGTTCTGATTCAAAGCGGTCACACGGGCCAGGGCGAGGAAAATGAAAGGCGAACGACTGGCACAGATTGATGACCCGCCGGCGTTCGGCGCCGTGCGCCGCACCAGACAGGTCCACTTCGGGTCGAAATCAGTGGGCATCAGTATCTTCGACCGAGATAGCGAGTGGCGCCGGATAGTCTCGCACCGGTTCGCGCCGGCGTGACGATCGACATTTGCCGATCATCGCCGGGCAATCGTCCTCCTGGCACGGCAATCGTTCATCGCGTGCGGCATCCCGAGGTGTGGTCGTAGCACGGTGGCGTTATTGATAATAACTGGCTCGGCCCATCCATCGAGTCTCTTCGCCGTGCCGAAAGACCGGAGACCGGCGGACGGCTCTCCCACATCCGCCGCTGCGCGATGCGTTGATCCTACGCCTCGCTCAAGCCTGCTGACGCGGGCGGCTTGAAAAATGGGCGCAGCGCCGCCTCGACCCCGAATTCGCCCGGCAGGGCGCCCAACGGGAACAATCGTGTCACATGGCCCATCTTCCGACCGGGCCGGGCCTCGGTTTTGCCATAAAGGTGCGGGATCAGCCCGGGCGTTGCCAGGATCTCCGGCCATAGCGTCACGTCCTCCGGCCCGACCAGGTTCTTCATCACTGCATCTGAGTGCCGCGCCGCCGGCGGCAGCGGCAGACCGGCGATCGAGCGGATGTGCAGCTCGAACTGGCTCGCGGGGCAGGCATCGATCGTCCAGTGGCCGGAGTTGTGCGGCCGCGGTGCGATCTCATTCACCAGCACGCGACCTTCGGCGTCGACAAACATCTCGACCGCGAGCAACCCGACCAGTTCCAGCCCGTCCACAACGCGGCGGGCGATGCTGCTCGCCACCCCGGCAATCTCCGGGGCGATGCGGGCGGGCGCGAGCGTCACATCGAGAATGTGCCCGCGATGGCGGTTCTCCACCGCATCGAACGCAGAGACCGCGCCGTCGGCACCGCGTGCGATCACCACGCTGATCTCGCAGGCAAAGTCGACGAAGCCCTCGAGGATCAGCGGCTTCGGCTCCAAGGCCGCGAAGGCGGGTTCGACCTCCGACGGATCGCGCAGAACGCGCTGGCCCTTGCCGTCGTAGCCGAGACGCGTGGTCTTCAGAACTGCCGGCAATCCAAGCGTGCTGACGGCGGCGCGCAGATCATCGAGGCCTGCGACGCACGCCCAGGGTGCGGTGGCGACCCCGGCTTGATTGAGGAACGACTTCTCCGCCACGCGGTCCTGGCTGACGCGCAGCGCAGTCGGCGCCGGACGTACCGGCTTAAGGGAGGCCAACAGGTCCAGGCCCTCGGCGCTGACGTTTTCGAACTCGAAGCTGATCACGTCCACCGCGGCGGCAAAGGCACGCAGCGAGACCGGGTCCTCGTAGTCGCTGATCGTAACGGCGTGCGAGACCTGGGCGGCGGGGCTATCAACCTCTCGTGTCAGGATGTGGCAGCGATACCCGAGACGTGCAGCGGCGATCGCCGACATGCGTCCAAGCTGACCGCCGCCGACCAGGCCGATGGTGCTGTTGGGCGGGAGAGGAAACATCATGGCGGTACGTCATTGACCTTCCCCTTGAGGGGAGCAGGTTGGAGGACGGCGCCACGCGGTCTCGCCGCGGCGGTCCCTCCCCCCAACCACCGCCCCCGACGGGCGGGGGAAATGACTGCGACCGCGAGCGTCATCATCCCTGATCGGAAGGTTCGTGCGCGACGCCTGCCGTCTGCTCCGCTCGGAGTGCGTCCAGCCGCGCCGCCAGCTCCGGATCGCTCGTTGCCAGGATCGAAGCCGCCAGCAGGGCCGCGTTCACCGCCCCAGCCCGGCCGATCGCCAGCGTCCCCACCGGCACACCGGCCGGCATCTGCACGATCGACAACAGGCTGTCCACGCCCTTCAGCGCGTGGCTTTCCACTGGTACGCCGAGCACCGGCAGCGAGGTCCATGCCGCGCACATGCCCGGCAGATGCGCCGCTCCGCCGGCTCCGGCGATGACCACCTTCAAACCCCGTTCGCGCGCGGAGCGAGCATACTCGCGCAACCGGTCCGGGGTGCGGTGGGCGGACACGATCCGTGCTTCGCGGGACACGCCGAGACGTTGGAGTGTCTCGGCCGCGTGGCGCAGGGTTGGCCAGTCCGACTGGCTGCCCATGATGATCCCGACGAGCGGTCCCGATGTAACCATGTCAGGCGATACTGTCCGGGATCAGCCGGCTTTCGAGCCAGGCGATCTCGTCCTTCAGCATCAGCTTGCGCTTCTTGAGCCGCTGGAGGTGCAACTGGTCGGCCGCCCCATGCTCCGCCAGCCGGGCGATCACAGTGTCCAGGTCGCGATGCTCGCTTCGTAGCTCGTGCAGCTTGCGTAGCAGCGAGTCCCGGTCAGTCAACATGCGCGAAGAGTAGCATGGACGGCTCAGGCAAACCCAGAGGCAACAGCGGAGTTACAACTGGCGGCGATGTGGCAATGGAGTTACCATAGCCTTCGCCGCTTCCGCTGCGGCGGAGGCGGGACTCGCGATGGGACGAAGCGGAGGAACTCAGCCATGAGCCAGCAGGCCCGTCTGGATGCCCTGAAAGAGCGCCATGCCGCGCTCGAGATGCGCATTCTGGACGAGGACCAGCGACCGCGGCCCGACAGCGACACGCTGACGCGCCTGAAGATCGAGAAACTGCGGGTAAAGGAGGAGATGGAGCGGCTGCGGGGCCAGCTCCAGTAACCCGCCGACGAGGATGAAGCTGTGGCCTAGGCCGCCTCCTCGGCCTCCGGCGGGGGCGGCGGCGGGACGGCGTGGCCCTCGCGCACCAGGCGCTCATTTGCCTGGGCGATGGCGGCGTTCAGATCGGTCTGACTGCACAGGCCCAGAATCACCGGATCGCGCGGCTTGATATTCGCACTGTTCCAGTGCGTACGGTCTTTCACCTTCTGGATCGTCTCCTTGGTGGTCCCGAGGAGCTTGGCGACCTGGATCTCAGGAATCTGCGGGTAGTTGCGCAGCAGGAAAGCGATCGCGTCCGGGCGGTCGTTGCGTTTCGCAACCGGCGTGTAGCGGGCACCGCGCAGCCGCTTGGGCATCGGCAGAGCAGTGGGCGCGAGCTTCAAACGGGCGTTAGGGTCGGCCTCGCAGCGGCGGATGTCCTCCATCGTCAGTTGGCCGTTGGCGATTGGGTCATAGCCGACGATGCCCTGTGCTACCTCGCCGTCGGCGATGGCCTGCACTTCCAGCGGATGCATGCCACAGAATTCGGCGATCTGGGTGAAGGTCAGGGCGGTCTTCTCGATCAGCCACACGGCGGTGGCCTTCGGCATCAATGGCAAGGTCATGTTGTTCTGTCGCTTTCAGGGCCGCCGGTTCGGCGAGCGTCTCGACCGAATGTTGGGGAGCGCCGCAAGGAAGCGGCCGTGCAGAGGATATGACAAGCGAGGTGGGGCTGGGTCAAGGGAGGAGACCACAGGGAGGAGACGGGCTGTATTGCTCAGCCGGGCGGCACGATCGGCCGCGCCACCGCGGAAAGCGCTATGCACGGGGTCCTACCCCCCGGCCCGAGCGCGCATGAAGCTCTGCAAAAACTGCCGCTGGAACAGCAGGAACGCCACCACCAGGGGCGCGGTCGAGAGCAGCGTCGCCGCGGTGATGATCGACCAGTCCGTCCCCTGATCGGTGGTCGAGAACATGGCCAGCCCCACCGTGATTGGCCGCGTGGAGACGGAATTGGTGATCACCAGCGGCCAAAGGAAATTGTTCCAGTGGAAGCTGACCAGCACCAGCCCGTAGGCGATGTAGGTCGGCCGTGCGAGCGGCGCGTACAGATGCCAGATTCGGCGCAGGACCCCGAGTCCTGCCAGTTTCGCCGCGTCATCCAGCTCCTGCGGGACGGTGCGAAACGCCTGCCGCAGCAGAAAGATACCGAACGCCGAGCCGAGATACGGCAGCGCGATCCCGGTCAGTGAATCCACCAGCCCGAGACCGCCGATTGTCTGGTAATTCTTCACCATCAGGATTTCCGGCGACACCATGAGTTGGATGAGTACCAAGGCAAACAGCGTGTCGCGGCCGGGAAAATTCAGGCGCGCGAAAGCGAACGCCGCCGGCGTGCAGAGCACGAATTGCGCCGTCAGCACCATACTGACCAGAAGTACTGTATTCGTCATGTAACGGCCGAACGGCGCGGTGTTCCAGGCAGTGACGAAATTGTGCAGCGTCAGCGGCGCGAACAGTCCAGGCTGGGCGGTCGTCGCGGCGGGATGAACGGCGCTCCACACCGCCCACACGAGCGGCAGTATCCACAGGATGCCAAGCAGCCAGGCGCCGGCGATTTCCAGGCCGCGGCCGAAGCCAACGGTGTCCGTGTGCGACAGTGTCAGGCGGGTGGCACTCATCGGTAGTGTACCCGTTTCGCCAGTACGCCGAACTGCAAGGCGGCGATGGCGGCGAGGATCAGCAGCAACACCACCGTCAGGAGAGCCGCGTAGTTACTGTCCCAGTACTGGAAGCCGACTTCGTAAATGTAATACAGCAGGATCGTGGTGGCGTTATCGGGGCCGCCATGCGTCAGGACCACGATCTGGTCCACGAGGCGGAATGCGTCGATCGCGGCGTTGATGAACACGAAAAGCGTCGTCGGCATCAGCAGCGGCCAGACGACACGACGGAAGAAGTTCCAGCGCGACGATCCCTCGAGTGCTGCAGCCTCCCGCAGATCCGGTGGCAGCGATTGCAATGCCGCGAGATAGAAGATCATGTAAAAGCCGGCTTCCTTCCAGACCGCGATGACGATCACGGCGGGAAGCGCGGTCGAGGCGGTGCCAAGCCAGTTCAGATCGCCCAGCCCGAATGGCGCCAGCACGGTGTCGATCAGACCGTAGCCGGGGGTAAAGAAATAGAGCCAGATGTTGGCGACGGCGATCATCGGCAGAACGGTGGGCGTGAAGTAGGCGAGCCGGAGGAAGCTTCGGCCCGGCATACGGCGTTCCACAGCCAACGCCATGATGAGCGAGAGCGCCATCGCTGCGGGAATAGTGCAGCCGGCGTAGATCAGGTTGTTACGCAACGCCTGCCAAAAAACGGGATCCGCCCAGAGCGCGTTGAGGTTTACCGACGGCGCGAAGCGCGACGGAGGATGCGGCACTGCGGCAGTGTGCAAGCTGGCCCAGATCGTTTCGAGCGTGGGCCAGTGAGTGAAGGCGGCGAGCAGGATAACGGCAGGCAAGACGAGCGCCCAGCCCTGCACGGATTCGGCGAACGCCGGGCCAGGCAGCGCGGTTCGCTGCTTCCCGGTGGCGGTGGGAGACCGGGGAAGAGGTCGCTCGACCGGTGCCGCTTGCACTCCCACCTCCGCAATCCCGCCTGGACGTAGGGCGGGCGTCGGCAGTTATTGACATTCGTGGTCGAACCACGGACGGGGCATTCCCTCGCGGGTTTCCCCAGTTGGCGGGACGACGCCTGATGCCCCGAGCGCCTCTCAGAGAAGCGGTGTCCCGCGAAGCCAAGGGCTTTTCCCTGTCGGCAAGCTGCGGCCAATTCCACGGAACGTCGGGGATGACGCCACAACCCGCGGCGACAGCGGCCGGAGTGTCAGGGCTGCAGAGCCGATGCGCAAGAGCGCCGGATGCGACCACGAATGTCATCAGGGCCGCGGACGTCTAGGCGCCTCGGTACCTCAGTGCATCTCGGCCAGCCGCGCCAGCAGGAAATCGCGGAACACGGCGACACGCTTGGAATTGCGCAACTCCTCCGGGTACACGAAATACACTTCCACCTTCGGTCCCTTCAGATCCGGCAGGATGCGCACCAGGTCGGGCGCCTCGGCCATCCCGAAATCCGGCAACGCGCCGATCCCCAGCCCCGACCGCACCGCGAGCATCACCGCCTGCGTCGAGTTGACTTCGAGGAGCGCCCGGCGAGGGTTACCGGGCCGGCGGCCGGCCTCGGCCAGCCAGTTCACGTCGCTGACCGGCGGGTGGTAGTCGCCAAACAGGATCAGCTTGTGCGCATCGAGGTCCTCGGGGCGCTGCGGGACGCCGTGCTTCTTCAGGTAGTCGGGCGAAGCACAGACCTGCCACTCGATATTCATCAGGTGGCGCTGCACAAGGTCCGGCTGCTTCGGCGGATGCATGCGGATCGCCACGTCCGCCTCGCGCATCGCCAGATCGAGGTCGGAGTCGTCGAGCAGCAGGGAGATCGATACGTCCGGGTACATCTCCAGAAAGTCCTGCAGGCGCGGCGCGAGCCAAGACGCGCCGAACCCCACCGTCGTGGTCACCTTCAGCCGGCCGGCGGGCTTCTCCTTGCTTTCCGTGAGCAGCGCCTCGGTCACCGCCAGTTTGGCGAACACCTCACGCACAGTGCGGTTCAGGGCCTC
Source organism: Acetobacteraceae bacterium (assembly GCA_030037665.1). Classification (GTDB taxonomy): domain Bacteria; phylum Pseudomonadota; class Alphaproteobacteria; order Acetobacterales; family Acetobacteraceae; genus JASHVB01. Next base: position 220 of record JASHQG010000127.1, on the reverse strand, counting down.
GCCTTGCTCGGTCAGGATCAGGCCGCGCGCGTGGCGGTGAAACAACGGCACCTGCAGCGCTTCTTCCAGGGCGGAAATCTGCCGCGAAACTGCGGACTGGCTGAGGTTCAGCGTGTCCCCGGCGTGCGTGAAGCTGCCAGCCTCGGCCACCGCGTGGAAGACGCGCAGCTTGTCCCAGTCCATGTTTCAGCTCTCCCGTCGCGCCGGCCTGGCTGCCGGC
>JASHQG010000126.1 GCA_030037665.1 Acetobacteraceae bacterium | reverse complement strand
GGTCCCGCCAGACAGTCCGGCAACGCTCTGCGAAGCCGGTGCGTCCGAGTACAATCGGTCTGTCCGCATCATTCATGGGTTATATGGCTCTCACGGTCCAATCGCCGAACCAGCGAGTTGGAACAGCACCGACAATCCGATCGGCAGATAGAGGCCAAGCAAGACCAGCGGCAACGCGGTGATCGCCAGCGCTGCTAGGCAAGTACGAGGCATTCGTGCTGGCTGGGTCGTAACAGACGGAATGCCAAACGACATGCGCGTGACGTGCCGCATGATGGCTGCGAACCCCAGGACAATCAGCACCGCGAGAATACCCACGACAACGTAATGGCCGCGCTCCAGCCCCGCCCGTATGATCAGTAATTCGCTGATGAAGACTGGTGACGGCGGCATGCCGGTGATCGCCAATCCCCCTGCGAGCAGCGGTACCGCCGCGACCGGCGCTCGCTGCGCCAGCCCGCGCACCGCGGCGATCTGCTGGTTGCCCGCCAGCAACAGGACGATCCCAGCAGCAAAAAAGCAGAATGACTTGGCCAGTGCGTGGGCGGTGATCTGGTAAACCGCTGCAAACTGCGCGTCGGCACCACCCAGACCGACCGCCAGCAGGATGATCCCCATGTGCTCAACGGTGGAGAATGCGAACATCCGCTTGTAGTCGCGCACGTGAAGCAACAGCAGTGTGGCCGTGGCGACTGACAACAGGCCGAAGGCGAGGAACCAGGGGCGTGCCTCAGATCCAGGGATTCGGCTCAACACTGAAAACAGTCGAAGGATCACGTAGAGCGCGGTCGAGGTCTCCACGCCGGAGAGCAAAGCGCAGATCGGCGCGGGTGCCTGGCTGTGAGCGTCGGGCAGCCAGGTATGCATAGGTACCAGTCCAACCTTCGTCCCGAACCCGACAAGGATCAGCAGGAAGGCCGGCCACACCAGGCTCGGCGGCATCTTCGACGCGGTGCTGATAAGCTGGTTCCAGGTGAATGCCTCACTGCCGACAACCCGCGTGCCCCAGTACAGCATCAGTACGCCCAGCAAAGCGACGATCGCCCCGAGCGTCGTCAGCATGGCATATTTCCAGGCCGCTTCGAGCGCCTCGGGCGTGCCGTTGAAGCCCACCAGGAAGGCGGAGAACAGTGTCGTCAATTCTAACATGACCCAGAGCAGCGCCACGTTCGCCATCAACGGTACTGCAAGCATCGACAGCATGAACAAATTGAACAGCGAAAAGTAACCGCCCAGATCGCGGGCCGCGCTGTGGCCATCATGTCGCGCGAGATAGCCGACCGAAAACAGCGAGCTGGTGAAGCCGACGAAGGCGACCAGCACGACAATCACAACCCCTAGTCCATCGCAGGCCAGCCAGCCCGCGGCCGCGGATACCTGGCCAGCGTTCAATGTGTCCCATGCGGCCACAAGACTGAGACACAATGTTGCCGCCATGGCCAGGACAGTGATCCAGTCGCTCCAGCGGCGGATCGGTTCGATCACGGCCAGGATAGCGGCAAGCAGAGGAATCAGGAGGATCGCAGGCAACGCCATCGCTATTCCTCACGCAATGTGGAGAGCCGACCAACCATGGTGGTGCCAACCGTCGCGTGAATGCGCCGTGTCAGAAGTCCCACGACGAGGGTAAAGACCGGCAGGTCGACGGCGGCGGCGAGCTCGGCGATGGCCGGCAGGTTTGGCACGATCGCAATGCCGGCAAAGAAGACGCCGTTTTCGGCGACGAGCAGACCCAACACCTGGGCGATCGCCTCGCGCCGCACCGTGAGAGTAAAGGCGCCCAGCAGCAACGCCGCCACGCCGATCGGCAGATTGAAGGGCGGAAACGCCGACGCTGCGACAGCACCGAGCGAATCAGCGAACAAGTAACCGCCGCCGGTCAGTGCCAGTGCGATGAGCATCGCGGTCGGGATGTTGAGGACCTGCTCAACCTCACGGATGCGATAGACTTCCTCGTACACTGTCCTGCGGAGCAGCCAGGGTATCATTAACGTTTTGGTGCCGAGCGTGATAGCCGCCACTGCGAGCAAGTGTGGCGAGGACTGCGCGAGGCCGAGAAGTGCTGCCGAAATGCTGAGCAGCAACGATTGTAAAACGAACAGTCTGAAGCAGGTCAAAAGCTGCCGCGTCGCAACTGTCGCGAGCGCAGTGAGCAGAAACGCCGCGCCGGTAAACGCTGCCAGGCTGACGAAGATTTCCTCTGCTGCAGACGGCATTCTTCGTGTTCCTCAGGTCGTGAACAAGCGCGAGATCATCGCAACAACTGCGATCACAAAGGCGCCGCTGGTGAATTCAGCAATGCGGAACAGACGGAGCTTCGATAGGGAGGATTCGATGGCGACGAGAACGAGGAGGAACAACAGCACCTTGAAGGCGACGAAAGGCGCTGCGAGCAGTACCGCGCCGAGCGATTCGCTCTCGGTCAGGCCCCATGGCGTAACCAGAACGTTGAGAAATACAATCATCAGCACCAGCAACTTCATCGCACCCGCCCACTTCATCAGCGCGGCGCCACGTCCCGAATATTCCAGGGTCTTAGATTTTTCGATCATGGCCAGTTCGAACGTGCCGCTTGGGCTGTCGACGGGAATGCGCCCATCCTCCGCCAGAATGAGCAATAGGAAGGCGAGCACCAGGAGTAGGTGCCACGGCTGAAAAAAAGCCGCTGCGGGCGTGACCCAATCAGTCTGCACGATGTAAGGAATAGTCGATCCGGCGACGAGCGAGATCGTCATGAACACAATCAAGAACACCGGTTCGGTGAGGAACGCCACCATCCTGGTGCGGCTCGCCCCCATGGCGCCATACGGGTTTGCAGTGTCGACGGCGGCGAGCGCGGTAAAGAAACCGCCAAGCGCCAGGACGAATCCGACACCCAGCATGTCGCCCATGAATGCGAAGAACAGCGGATAGCGTGTCAGTACCGGGATCAACAGAGTAACAAATACCGGCGCGGTGAAGGCGACATAGGGGGCAAGCCGGAACAGCCATGAGCCCTGGCTGGACACGATTTCGTTCTTGGCGAAGAGCTTGGCGAGGTCGCGGTATGGCTGGAGGACGCTCGGTCCGGTCTTGCACTGCACGATCTCTTTCAGGCGCGCAAGCACACCTTCGAAGAGCGGCGCCAAGCAGACAACGAACAGGACCTGAAGTATATTGTAGCCGATATGCGCCAACATCGCTCACCTGTCCGGCCAGACACGTGACTCTACGGCTGCGTGTTGACGGGGGGATCACGACTGTGGCAGGTCACCCGGCCCGCTCTGTGCTGGTTCAACACGATGAACTGCAGCGCCTGCAGGCCAGGACTCTGGCGGCGGGCCGAGACGCCAGGGACGGATCGTCGCCGGCTCTGCGCCAACATGGCACCACTCTCCTCTCCACGCTCTCGCGCATGCGAGAGCCACCCGGAGTAGGAGTCATCAGCCTGATGAGGTCAGGCGGGAGCCGAGACGGACTCCATCGTCCGTCAGATGATAGCACACCACAAGATAACTGGCAAGATGGATCCAGTCTGATCCGGCGACACACCGCAATTCATCCCGGACTTGTGAAATACTATCAGACGAAACGGCACTAATGCGGCCATGCGACCTGCAAACAATCCGCGACAACAGACCTTGTTGCTGACGCTGATGGGCAGCGCCTCACATTGGGCTGGCGATCGAGTCCCTCTTCAATCGCCATCGTGGCTGATCACTCCTGCACACCGATGTTTGCAAAATCGTGTGGGAGAACATTATGCATCATCGCATCGGGGACCGGCGCTTCCTGTTGCCTGGCAGGCAATTCGCGCCGCCGGCCAACCCGCTCCGGAAGCAACGACGTGGCGTGTTGCCGGCGTTCGCTGGTCCCCTCATCGCTGCACTCATACGAATCCGGATCATACTTTTACGGCGGAAGTACATCGGCTGGACCAGGAAGAGGTCTGCAATCGATGGAGCGTTATGGTGGTCTCAGAGCACTGGTGGGATGAGCGTCACAACCCGCCGCGGACCCATGTCTGGGCGACCCATCTGTTCGGCTCCAAAGTGCGCATCGCCGAGCGGTTCGAGACTCAAGCCCGGTCAATTGAGCATGTCTAAGCGCAACCTCCTCCCTTCCAGGGAGGGGTCAAGCGTCTTGCTTCTGGGCAACGTCCATGCTCCAATCCTTCGGCTCTTTGAAAATCGCATCAGTTGCCGGTTGTCGCGGGAAGGCCGCGACGTAAAACTGAATCCGTTATGCCGATCCGAACGCGGAAAACCAATCGCAATCGGACCCGGCAATGTCTACCCCGAAGGACCCTTGTTCGGGGGCAGCCTGTGGAGCCCTCTGTGCTAGACAAGGCGATGAAGCAGGAACTCTTGGTCGCGAGGCCGAGAAGCCCCGCCATTCATGGCGGG
>JASHQG010000125.1 GCA_030037665.1 Acetobacteraceae bacterium | reverse complement strand
CGACCTGACACTGGGTGCACGCGTGCGTGACGTGCTGGAAAAGCAGCTCGCCGTCACAAACCGGTTCCGCGGCATCCGCTACGGCGTCTCAAACGATGCCAGTCCGGAGATCAGCCGGTTCGCATCACGCGTCGTCCCGCCACACCTGGTGCGCGACGCAACGTTCCGTGAGGGCTTTGCACAGCTCGCCCGGCTGGGCCTGAGTTTCGAATCCTGGCAGTACCACCCGCAACTTGCCGACGCGGTCGACCTGGCACGCGCTTTCCCCGACACCACGATCATCCTCAATCACGTGGGTGGCGTCTTGGGCGTGGGTCCCTATCGAGGACGCCGCGACGAAATTCGCGCAAGCTGGCAGAAGGATATTGCCGAGCTGGCCAAATGCCCGAACGTCAACGTCAAGCTCGGCGGTGTCGGTATGACGTCGTTTGGCTTCGACTTCCACGAACGCGACATGCCGCCATCGTCGGAGGAACTGGCCGCGGCGTGGCGCCAGTACATTGAGCCGTGCATCGACGCCTTCGGCGCCGACCGCTGCATGTTCGAGAGCAATTTCCCGCCGGACAAGCAGTCCGGTGGCTATACCGAGCTTTGGAATGCGTTCAAGCGCATCACGTCTGGCGCGTCGGCGACGGAAAAGCGGGCGCTCTACAGCGGGACCGCGGCACGCGTGTACCGGCTGACCAAACCGGAGTAAGAGAGCATGGGCAGGCTCGAGGGCAAAGTCGCGCTGGTCACCGGCTCAGGCCGCAATATTGGCCGCGCCACGGTGCTGAAGCTCGCGCACGAAGGCGCGCACGTCGTCGTCAACGCGCGTTCCAATCAGGCGGAGACCGAGGCCGTCGTGCGCGAGGCAAAGGCGCTGGGCGTGAACGCGATTTCCGTCATCGCCGACATGGCCCGCAAGGATCAGGTCGAGGCAATGGCGGCGCGTGCCTTGTCCGAATTCGGCCGCGTCGACATTCTGATCAACAACGCAGCCATCCGCCCACACAAGCCCTTCACCGAGGTGACCGACGCCGACTGGGAAATGGTGCGTGGCGTGGTGCTTGACGGAGCGCTTTATCTCACCCGCGCCATCATCGGATCCATGGTGACCCACAACTACGGCCGTATCCTGTTCTTTACCGGCGAAGGGGCCTTCACCGGAGGCAGTGGACGCGCGCATGTTTCGGCGGCCAAGATGGGCCTGGTGGGTTTCGCCCGCGCTCTGGCGTCGGAGTTTGCGGCGAACAACATCCGGGTGAACGTCGTCTCGCCGGGCACCATCGACACGCAGCGGGCCAACCCGGAATGGTACCGTGGCCACGTGCCGAATGCGCAAGGCATTCCACTCGGACGCCAGGGCAAGGTGGACGAGATCGCCGCGACCTGCCTCTTTCTGGTCACCGACGATGGTGGTTTCATCACCGGCCAGACGATCCACGTGAACGGCGGCAGTGCATATTACTGAACCTCGGAGGGACCCATGAACGATTCGTCCACCCTGTCGCAGCGCGCCGATGCGCTCGAAGAGCAGATGAGCCGTGAGCTCGATCTGATCGTCATCAAGTCGCGTCTCTACACAATGGCGGATGGCGACCTCGGCCCACCGCCAAACACAGCCGCGCTGATGGCGAAGAACCCGCGAGCGCGCGTACTGATGGGGGACGATCCGCGCCTGCCGCCGATGCCGGAGAAGCCGACGCTGATGGATTTCTTCAAGTACCGGTTTGGCCCCTGCATGCATCTCTTGCAAAGTGCACGGCACGCGGTGAAGGCCGGGCTCGGCGACAAGATGGTGCTTGCCTGCCTGCTGCACGACATTTCCACGATCGGCTTCATCCGCGGCGACCATGGCTATTGGGGTGCACAGCTCGTCGCGCCGTATGTCGATGAGGAAATCAGCTGGGCGATCCGCGCCCATCAGGTGCTGCGCTTCTATCCCGATGAATCGGTCGGTTACGAGTATCCGCAATCCTACATCAAGACGTTCGGCGCCGATTACCGGCCGGACCCCTATGTCGAGGAAGACTACCAGCGGATGCGCAATCACAAGTGGTACATGTCGGGGCGCATGATCACTGTGCACGACATATACTCGTTCGATCCGGACGTGCATGTCGAACTGGAGGAATTCACCGACGTGATCGGCCGTGAGTTTCGTCAGCCGGAGCAGGGACTGGGCTTCGACAACAGCCCTGTCGCGCATATGTGGCGCGCGATGATCCGGCCGGCCAAGTATCTGTAGCAACGCGGGTAACGTGGCATCGCAGGGGCCGTGAGCGAAGCGGCAATCCCCGATGGGAAATCGCCTGCCCGCTTACGCGCCTCGCGATGGCACCTGCCGACCGAGGCCCCACGCGATCGCATTCCGCAGCAACGTGATAAACTCGTCGCTCTCCCACGACCCGCGGAATGTTGCGGGCACCGAGTCGGTCTCGGCCCGCTCGCCACGGATCTCCGGATTGTGGCAGTGGCCGAGCGCGAAATACGCAACACCACCTTTGCCTATCTCTTTCGTGTATCCGAGTACGCGGGTCCGCCCGTCGGCTTGCAGTGACGTGTCCGAACCGTAGAGACCCGCCGCCACCGGCCATTCTCCGCTGTTACCGTAATCCGCGGTCAGCAGAATGTGGGCGTCGGCGGGGTTCTGCAGCTCGATGAAATAAGGCTCGTCTTTTACCTTGAACGATTGCGGAAGATCGCGCGTGATCGGATGCGCCCTGTCGCGCAGGTCCACGCGGATCTCACAGATCGGCGGGTGCGTCAGGAAATAGCTTCCGAGCAAGGCGTGATGCGCCATCTTGACGGTGCGGCGCTGCCGGAGCCCTTCGACGCGGACGGCACGTCCGCCGCTGCTGCCGTGCAACCCGAGCCAATGACCGCCGGCCGCTATCCAGCTTCGGATTGCGTCGCACTGAGCCGTGTCGGGATAGGGGCCGGCAACATAGGTGATCAGCAGCTTGCTGTCGGGCAGCGACTGCGCGACCTCGCTGAAGTCGGAGCCGGTCGACACGACGACATCCCGTTGGATGAGCAGTTCAAGCAGCCTCCCGCGCGCGTAATCGTGGTCATGTCCCGCGGGAGCACCCGGGGGAAAGCCGCCGGTGATCAGATGCGCGTGGTCAGCCATGGGGGCGTCTCCTCATTCCGGGCAAGCGTCATACGGCGTTACGCATCACGCTGACACCAAGCGATGGGTGACGTCCAGCCTGGTTTCCGCTCTGATGGGGGAGGGAGGAACGAAGACGCATGTCCGAGCTCAATCATCGCATCCTGCTGCACGCGAGGCCCGGCGGCATTCCGGAGCCATCCAACTTCGTCGCCGACACCGTGCCGGTGCGGCCGCCCGCGGCGGACGAAGTGCTCCTGGAGACGATCTTTCTCTCGATTGATCCGGCCATGCGGTCGTGGATGAGCGAGGACTCCAGCGCGCATTCCTCCGTGCCTCTTGGCGAAGTCATGCGTGGCGGTGGCATCGCCCGTGTGCTGCAGAGCCGCTCGCCGATGTTCCGCCCGGGTGAGCACGTGCAGGCGCGGCTTGGCTGGCAGACGCACCCGACGCTGCCAGCCAGGTACGTGCAAAAGGCCGACGCGGCGCGCGGCGATGCGCGCGCCTGGATCGGCGTGCTCGGCCTCAGCGCGGTGACCGCATATTTCGGCATGCGCGATATCGGGGAGGTGACCCCCGGCGACAATGTGCTGGTATCCGCGGCGGCCGGTGGCGTCGGGCAGATCGCCGCACAGATCGCGCGCATCGAAGCCTGCCACGTCGCTGGCATTGCCGGTGGCGCGGACAAATGCGCGTATCTGGCGAGCGAGTTGAAGCTTGACGGCGTCATTGATCGCAAGGCGGAAAATGATCTGGCGGCCGCCATTGGTCGGGCCTGCCCCGACGGCATCGACCTCTATTTCGACAATGTCGGCGGGCCGACGCTGGATGCCGCTCTGATGCATTTGCGACCGGGTGCGCGGGTGGTGCTGTGCGGCCGGATTTCGCAGGTCGCTGCGGCTAACTCCTATGCCGTGCGCAATCTGGGAATGATCCTGACGCGGCGCGCGCGCATGCAGGGGTTTCAGGTGTTCCGCTATCACGATCGCTACGAGGAAGCCCGCGCCTGGCTCGCCGCGCGTTATCGGGAGGGCGCGCTGCAGCAACGGCTGCACGTCCTGGACGGGCTCGATCAGGCGCCCGCGGCACTTGGCATGCTGTTCCGCGGCGAGAACACCGGCAAGCTGGTCGTGCAGGTGGGGCGAGAATTCTCGCATGCCCGGCCGTCCCGTTAAAAGTCTGGCCTGGGAAGGAGACCAATTTTGCAGGCGGGGCCCCTCCCCAAGGGGAGGGACATAGGGATCACGCGAACGATTCCGTCATCGCCGAATAAACCAGCGTGCGCAGGTCCCGCCGCAGCGTCAGGCGCGCATCGCTGCCGAGCACCTGTGTCATGAACACAACCGCCAGCTCTTCCTTGGGGTCGATCCAGAACGCGGTCGATGCGGCACCGCCCCAGAAATATTCGCCCGGCGTGCCGGGCAGGCGCGTCTTGGCGACATTGATGTTCACACCACAGCCGATCGAGAATCCGACGCCGGAATAGCCTGACTCACTGAAATTGCCGGGCGGCGCCATGTCGGCCAGCTCGCGGTTGTCAGGCAGGTGATTCAGCGAAAACTGGGCGACGGTTTTTGGACTGAGGATCTGCACGCCGTCGAGCGTTCCACCCGCCAGCATCATCCGGCAGAAACGCATGTAGTCGGGTGCCGTGGACAGCAGCCCGCCACCGCCCGACTCGAGCTTGGGCGGCGTCGCATAGGTGCTGTTGGCGGCGTCATCCTGTACTTTGATGCCACCGCCTTCGCGCGGCATGTAGCACGACGTAAGGCGGTTGATCTCTGCAGGAGCACACCAGAACGCGGTGTCCTTCATGCCGAGCGGCTGAAATAAACGCGTGCGCAGGAATTCGCCGAAGCTCATGCCGCTGAGCTTCTGCACCAGATAGCCAAGCACGTCGATCGCCACCGAGTAATTCCATGCCGTTCCCGGCGAAAACTCCAGCGGCAGCCCGGCAAGCTGCTCGATCATGCCGTCGAGTCCGCCTTCGGTGTTGTGGCCGGCGACCTGCAGACGGCGATAGGCGTGGTCGACCGCGGTGCGGTTGAGAAACCCGTAGGTGAGGCCCGAGGTGTGCGTCGCCAGGTCGATCACCTTCATCGGCCGCGCTGGCGGCGTGGTGATGAAGCTCGGACCGCCGGTGGGCACCAGGCTCGGCATGCCGGTCGCGTAAACCCCCAGATCCTTCCAGGACGGGATGTGCGTCGCGACATCGTCGTCGAGACCGAGCACACCTTCCTCCACCAGCATCATCAGCGCCACGGCGGTAATCGGCTTGCTCATGGAGTAGATGCGAAAGATCGCGTCCTCACGCATTGGCTTGCCACGCTCGAGGTCCGTGTGGCCGGACATTCCGACATGCGCGAGTTCGCCGCGGCGGTACACCATGGTCAGGATGCCCGGCAGACGGCCGGTGTCGACGTAGCGACGCTGCATCACGTCGTCCAGCCGTGCCAGACGAGCGCCCGACAATCCAACCGACTCTGCCTTCATCTCTTCCTCCTGATCGCTACCGGCACAACGTCGTCCCGTGGGCGCAGGTTACCCGCTGGTAGGCCGGTTCGGCAAAGGCGTCCTTGAACCGCCGGATGCGCCACCCTAGCCTCGCGCGGCATGTTGGGAGGTGCCGCGCCATGCTGACAATCGATGCCCAGGTTCATGCGTATGAACGCGATCATCCCGCCCGCCCCTGGGCCGGCGTGCTACGCGGTCCTGCCGAAGTCACCGGCGAGCAGATGGTCGCGGCGATGGACGCGGTCGGCGTCGATGGCGCGCTCCTGGTATCGCCGTTCACCATGTACCAATACGATGCAAGCTATGCGCTGGAAGTGTATGCGAAGTATCCGGGCCGTTTCGGGCTGATCAAGCCGGTCGATCCGGCCGATCCCAATGTCGGCGTGACAATCGCCGAATGGGCGGCGACAAAAGGCGTCGTCGGTATCCGCATCATGTTGAACCGCGATGGCGTATCAACGGACGCCGCCGATCCCGGCCTGAACCGCGTTCTGGCAGTCGCGGCGCGGCACTCGCTGACGGTGAACATGATGGCGACAGGTCGCCTCGCGCAGGCCGGCGAACTGGCCGCGCGCAATCCGGCCACAGCGATTGTGATCGACCATCTCGGCCTGCCGCAGCCGCACGAACCGCCGGCCCCGCCCCAGCCGTTTGCCGATCTGCCGAAACTGCTGGCGTTAGCGGCGCACAATAACGTTGCGGTCAAGATCACCGGCGCCTGCACGTTGTCACATCAGCCATTTCCGTACCCGGACATCTGGGACCCGATCTGCCGTATCGTCGATACGTTCGGCGTTGACCGCTGCATGTGGGGCACCGACTGGACACGCGCGGTCGCGCTGCTGACGTATCGGCAGGGCGTCGATGCGTTTCGCGTCACGGATCGTCTGTCCGACGGCGACCGCGCCGCGTTGTTCGCCGGCACGCTGCAACGGATTTACCGATGGTCGCCGTCGAAGGGGTGATCGAGCCACGGCGCGGCCGGCGCAGCGGGGGCGATCGCTGGCGCGGGATGACCTGCGGCCTGGACCATCTGACCAAAGATTTCGACTGGTTGCACTGGCAGCGGTTGCGCCCACGTGCCATTTCCGGTGATGTTTCCGGCAATCGAGGGGCAAGAGTGGCCAGCAAACCGAAATCCTCTGTTGCAATTCATCGCGCATGCAAAGAGCCGCTCCTGGAGCGGGCAAAGGCAGGGAATTGATCGCCATGCAACCTGAGAGTTGCGGCTCGCGCCAGCGAATGGAACTGCCGACATCCTGATTGAACACGCGAATTCTTGCCTGACCCACCCAATGCCTATCCAACGTTGCCGCGATGATACGGGCGTCGCTGGCACGAAGCACGTGAAGATCGACGATCGCAGTCAACCGGGAGTTATCTGAAGCCGCGCGGCATACAATCATCATCCCGGAATTGCGGACGAACGTCAGGGTGATGCATCGCAATGAGCATCATGACGACTGACAACCACGCGCAGACGTGACCGGATTCGTGATTGATGGGGCCGTCAGGTCTTCCCTAGCCTTCCGCGACAAACAGGGGGAAGCCATGGGCTTGCTGTCCGGCATCGAGAATGTCGCGAAGTCTGGTTGGGATAGTGTCAAACACGCCCCCGGCGATATCGAACACGCGGGCGGGTCCGCCTGGAACGATGCGGTCGCTGCCGCAAAACAGACCGGACGACAGCTCGCCGACCCAAACAGCCTGACGAGCCAGCTTGGCCACACGGCTCTCGATACGATCGGCATGGTGCCCATCGTCGGCAGCGTGGCAGAGGGTGCGAACGCCGGGTGGTATGCGGCACAGGGCGACCCCGCCGACGCGGCTCTCTCGGGCGCGGCGGCAATACCTGTCGTCGGTGACGCTGCCGATGCGGCGCGCCTCACCAAGGACGGGGTCGGTCTTGCCCGGGACACGGAGACCATCG
>JASHQG010000124.1 GCA_030037665.1 Acetobacteraceae bacterium | reverse complement strand
ATTGACATCAGCTTCGCCGCATTCTGGCTTGCCGGCGCCACGCCCTTCTCTGCGTTCACCATGTCCGACGGCGCCAATGGCGCCGGCCGCGGCGCTGTCCGATAGATTTGCGGCGCGAATTCCGGCGGCGCTCCGCCCGGCAGGAACTTCGCGTATTGCGGCGCCGATTTCAGGCTGGTGTTGAGGAACCAGAGCAGCTTGCTGCCGATCTCGCGACCTTCCTCCTCCGTCTCTCCGACGTACACCATCGCGGCGTACGCAAAGTTATCGGTCGTGACCTTGGGAAGCCCGGCCTCCGCCCGCGCACGCCGGTGCGCCTGGAACGCACGCTTCGTTCCGTCCGGGCCGCGCAGAACCAGCACGTGCACCATGCCGCGCCGGCCGACTTCCGCCGCGGTCGGCGGATCGCCGGTCGCCGACCACAGACGCGGATGAGGCTGCTGCCACGGTCGCGGCCAGATATTCACGTGCCGATGCGTGTAATATTTACCCTCCCAGGAGAACGGTCCTTCGTGGCTGGACAGTGCCTTGCGGATGAGGTCGATCGCTTCCCAGTACCGCTCCAGGTTGCCGACCGGGTTTGCCTGATTTGATGCCATCTCGGTGCCGCCGGATTTCACAAAACCGATCTCCAGCCGCCCGCGCGACATGACATCCGCTGTTGCGTATTCTTCGGCGATCCGCACCGGGTCCTTCCGCAGCGAGACCAGCGTGCCGAGGCTAAGAATGCGCGCCTTTCGGGTCTGGCGCGCCAGGATGCCGACGAACATCGGATTGGCGCCCATCAGCGAGTTAATGCCGGCGTGGTGCTCGATCGCCAGCACGTTCAGGCCTTCGTCATCGCACAGCAGGAACTCGTCAAGCACTTCCTCGAACAGATCGGCGGATATCTTCGGATCGCACCATTTGTTCGGCAGGCTCCCGCGCACCGAATCGGTTGCCGCCAGCACCTCCGGCGGAACGAACGGATAAGGGATTTCGCACTGCCACCACGTTTCCATGCTCTCGTCCGTGTCCTTATTGCGCGAGGAAGCCGCTGACCAATTCGGCAAATTGTCCCGGCTGCTCGATTTCCGGGTGGTGGCCGGCGTTCGCGATCAAGGCGAACCGCGCGCCTGGAATCAGCCCGGCGTAGGCTTCGCCGTATTCCGGCTTCACGACGCGATCCGACGCGCCCCACAGTACCAGCGTCGGCACCGTGATGCGCGCCAGCCACCGCCTGAGCTGCGGGTTGTACATGTAGGGCTGGAAGCCGTAGAGGCTGAGAGACTCGCGGCCGCGCGCATAACGGATCAGCGCGTCGTCGTCCCACGCATTGAAATCCGGTTTGAAGCGCTCCGGATCGTGCCAACTCCGGCGCGCGACTTCATCGGGGTGGGTGTTGAACACGTCCAGGATGTCGGGTGTCTCGCGATCACTGACCTTGAGGCCGAAGGCATCGACCAGAATGAGGCGCTCGATCCGATGACAGCAGGCCGCCGCCACCTCGGCCGCCAACCAGCCGCCGAAGGAGAAACCCAACAGCGTGATCCTCTCATGCGGCAGCGCTTCCAGCACCTCGAGATAGAGATGAACCAGGTCATAAACCGTGTCGAAATCCGGCGGCCGTGGCGACCCGCCGAAACCGGGGTGGGACGGCGCGATGACCGCAGCGCTGCGACCCAGCATGTCAAGGAAGCGCGCCTCGGGATTGATGGGCTGCATTCCGTGCAGTGCCAGGACGGGGCGGCCGATGCCGCTGCGCAGCAGTTCCAGCTCGACGCCGCGGATACTCAGCCGTTCGTATTGTGCCATCCACCACCTCTCAGGCTGCCACAGACCATACCGTCTTCCGCCAGGGCGGGCGACCGGACGGCGACGTCGCGCCGCAGCGGCAGTTCAAAGCGGCCTCTGTCAACGCCCGCCCGCTGCTCACCGTCCAGCGGGCTCGGAAGCGGGCGCGGCTCAGTCTCGTCGGCGCCGCGATGACACGTGTCGCACACCGCGGCCTCGTCGACCGGCCGAGTGAAGGTCGGTGGCATCGCGGGAGATGGCCGACGCCGCGCCATTCAGGGTTCCATTGATGTCGGATGCGCATGTCCGATCGAAGTACGATGTCGCATGGATCGCGTCCGGCCCGGTTCCCGATCCCGGCGGCAACGGCCGACGACCCCATTGTGTTCAGGGCGGAAGATGACCAAGATGCAATCTGAAGCGATGGTATTGGGCGGATGTCGGTTGCGGTGCCCGGTACCAGAGGGCAGGGAGCAACGTCCATGCATCGCCGGCGCCGGTCAGGCAGGGCTCGACGCATCTTGAGCTGGGCCCTGCTCGCAGGTATCGCCGCCGCACCCGCGGCACTGGCGCAGCCGCTGCAGTTGCCGCCGGTCGTGGCGCCGCCGAGTGGGGATCATCATGTCGGGAAGGTGATCCTGGTAGAGCTGATTACGCCGGATTTGCCGGCCGCCGAGCGGTTCTATGGCGGGCTCTTCGGCTGGACCTTTCGGGACATACCGGCCGGTCCCACAAAATATGCCGAGGCGTTGCTCGATGGCCGCGCCGTCGCCGGGATGTTTCAACGCGCGATCCCGCGCGGGGAACGGCGTCAGCCGCAATGGCTGAGCTTCTTCGCGGTGGACAATGTCGATGCATCCGAGCAGCTCGCCGTGCAGCACGGCGCGCGGCTTTTGTTCGGACCGAAGAGCTTCCCCGATCGCGGCCGCGAGGCGGTGCTGGCCGATCCGCAGGGAGCCGTTTTTGCTATTCTGGCCTCGAGCAGCGGCGATCCGCCAGATTTCCTGGCAGAGCGGGGTGAGTGGATCTGGAGCTCGCTGATCACCACCGACCCAAATCAGGCTGCTGGTTTCTACCAGACGCTTTTCCACTTCGACGTGTTCGAGTTGCCGTCCGGGCCAGGCGGGCAGCACCTGCTTTTGGCGTCCAGCAACTACGCGCGTGCAAGCATCAATTCCATGCCGCCCGGCACCACGCAGGCTCATCCCGCCTGGCTCAACTACGTGCGCGTCGACGATGCGGCCAAGATGACGGCGAAGGCCGTGGCACTTGGTGGTCGCGTGCTGGTCGCGCCGCACGAGGACCGTCAGGGTGGCAGACTCGCGCTCATCGAGGACCCCGCCGGCGCCCCGTTTGGCTTACTCGAATGGGCCGCAAGCGGGATCAAGACGGTGTCGCCGCGATGACCGCGCCCGCGCGCCCGCTCCCGCGACTCCTGATGGTCGGCGTGTCGCTGATCGTCCTGGTGGGCTGTGTCGCCGAGGGCCCCGGATACTACGGATACGGGCCCGGATACGATCTTGATTACTACGGCGGCTATGGGGTCGGCTACGGCATCTGGGGATCCAGCTACGGCGTCGGCCCGTTCGTTGGCGGGCGCCGATTCGACCATAATCGCGGCGGGTTCGCGTATGGCGGTCGAACGGGCACGCGCGGTTTCACGCCTGCCGGGGCCTCCCGCTCGTTCCCATCGATACCGTCGGCGCCACGCGGAGGCGGATACGCCCCCGGCGGCGGACGCGGCGGCGGCGGACATGGCGGCGGCGGGCACGGCGGCGGCGGC
>JASHQG010000123.1 GCA_030037665.1 Acetobacteraceae bacterium | reverse complement strand
TGTGCCCGCCCGCCGCCCCGCCCATCTAACGAGATCATGCAAAACACACAGTTCGCCGCCGCTGACCCGATCGGGTGGCACGGCACCACCATCCTGTGCGTCAGGCGGGATGGACACGTGGCCATGGCTGGTGACGGCCAGGTCAGCCTGGGTCAGACCATCATCAAAGGCAACGCCCGCAAGGTCCGCCGCATTGGTGACGGCACGGTCCTGGCCGGCTTCGCCGGCGCCACGGCCGATGCCTTCACCCTGCTGGAGCGCCTGGAGGCCAAGCTGGAGCGCTTCCCTAACCAGCTCGAGCGCGCCTGCGTCGAGCTGGCCAAGGACTGGCGCACCGACCGCTACCTCCGTCGCCTGGAGGCGATGATGGCGGTTGCCGACAAGGACCGCAGCTTCACGCTCACCGGCAACGGTGATGTGCTGGAGCCGGAGGACGGCGTCATCGGCATCGGCTCAGGCGGCAACTACGCACTCTCCGCTGCCCGGGCCCTCTTGGAGGTCGACGGCCTCTCGGCCGAGGAGATCGTCCGCCGCGCCATGAAGATTGCCGCGGAGATCTGCGTCTACACCAACACCAACGTAGTACTCGAGACCATCTGAAGCATGGAAGTCCCCACCTATTCCCCCCGTGAGATCGTCTCCGAACTGGATCGCTTCATCGTCGGCCAGGCTGATGCCAAACGGGCCGTCGCGATTGCGCTGCGCAACCGCTGGCGCCGCCAGCAGCTGCCCGAGGTGATGCGTGAGGAAGTCGTTCCGAAAAACATCCTGATGATCGGGCCGACCGGCGTCGGTAAGACGGAGATCGCCCGTCGCCTCGCGAAGCTGGCGCAGGCGCCGTTCCTGAAGGTGGAGGCGACGAAGTTCACCGAGGTCGGCTATGTCGGCCGCGACGTCGAAAGCATCGCCCGCGACCTGGTCGAGGCCAGCCTCACCATGCTGCGTGAGGCCAGCCGCAAGGAAGTGCAGGCGCAGGCCGAACTTGCGGCCGAGGAGCGGTTGATCACCGCCCTGGTGGGCGAGGGCGCGGCGGCCGATACCCGCAGCAAGTTCCGCCGCATGCTGCGCAACGGCGAGTTCGAGCAAAAGGAGATCGAAATCTCGGTGGCGGAGCCGCAGGGCATGCCAATCGGGCAGCTCGACATTCCCGGCATGCCGCCCGGTCAGATGATCAATCTGGGCGAGATGATGAAGGGAATGTTCGGCCGCCAGCAGCAGAAACGCCGGCTCACAGTAGAGGCTGCACGCCGCATGCTCGAAGCCGAGGAAGCCGACCGCCTGCTCGACAACGACCGATTGGCGAAGGACGCGGTGATGCATGCCGAGAACAACGGCATCGTGTTCATCGACGAGATCGACAAGGTGGCCGCGCGTACCATGGAAGGCGGCTTCCGCGGCGGCGATGTGTCCCGCGAGGGTGTGCAGCGCGACCTCTTGCCGCTGATTGAGGGCACCACGGTGTCCACCAAGTACGGGCCGGTGAAAACCGACCACGTACTGTTCGTCGCCTCGGGCGCGTTCCACCTGGCCAAGCCGTCTGACCTGCTGCCGGAGCTGCAGGGGCGCCTGCCGATCCGCGTCGAATTGTCGGCGCTGACCCGTGAGGACTTTCGGCGGATTCTGACCGAGCCGGAGCACTCGCTGCTCAAGCAGTACGCCGCACTGATGGGGACCGAGGGCGTGACGCTGGAGTTCACCGAGGACGCGGTGGAAGCGCTGGCCGAATTGGCAGCCGACATCAACGAGCGGATAGAGAACATCGGCGCCCGGCGCCTGCACACCGTGCTCGAGCGTTTGCTGGAGGACATCAGTTTCACTGCGACAGACAAGTCGGGCGAGACCGTGAAAGTGGACCGCGCGTATGTGAATGAGCGGGTGGCGCCGCTGGCACAGAAGGGCGATCTGAGCCGGTTCATTTTGTAGGCGTCGCGGGGCTCGCTACCGCGTTGCTGAAAACTGGCAAATACCCCGTGCAGACCCGGGGGCTCCAACGCGCGGGCCGCCCAAAGCGGCCCGGCGGGTCGTTGACCTGACCCGTGAGACGAGAGTTGGTCGGCGCCAGACGTTCATGTGCTCCAACTCTGGTCCTCCTGGTCCAAGTGAAATTCCTTCTCCGCCCAGCCTCAGCGCGTGGTCACCACTAACTTCGTGCTCACCCCGCGCGCGACGGTGGCCGCCGGCCGCGAGGCCGGCCCCATCCAGTCCTGAGCCGCAAACGTCGCGGCGCGCAGGAGCGCATCGATCGCATGCGGAAACGCTCATGCTTGTCACGATCTGACGTCACCGCCCGCCCCCGTCGGGCCAACGGTGGTCACGCAGGCCATCGATCGCAGCAGCGCGCAGCGTGTCAGGAACTTGCAGCGCTCGAGCGGCGTAAAATCCGATGCGGGATATTCTCCCGGGCGATCCTTAGTTGGACGGGTCGACCTTCACGCCGGTCCGGTCACTGATCAGCGTGTAATGCTCTGGCCGCCGATGTTTAGCGAAGTTGAATGTCGTGTTGCGGATGTACTCACCAAGGCCCATGTCGCAATCGTATGAGATGACCTCATCCGCCTCTGTTGTGCTCTTGGCGACGATCTCGCCGGTCGGCGCGACGATCGCCGAGCCGCCATGCAGCCAAAACCCGTCTTCCTTGCCCGCCTTGGCTGTCGCCACGACCCAAATGCCGTTCTGGTACGCTGCGGCCTGGATCGAGAGGTTGTGGTGGAACACGCGCAAGTACGGTGGCTCGTGTGGCGCATAGACGTTATCGCTCGGCGTGTTGTACCCTAGCACTACCATCTCGGCGCCCTTCAACGACATCACCCGAAAGGTCTCCGGCCAGCGCCGGTCATTGCAGATGCACTGGCCGAGAATCACCTGGTCCGTGAACATCTTCCAAACGTTGAACCCCAGGTTGCCGACCTCGAAATACCTCTTCTCGAGATGCTGATAGGGCGCGTCCGACCTGTTCTCAGCATGACCT
>JASHQG010000122.1 GCA_030037665.1 Acetobacteraceae bacterium | reverse complement strand
AGCTCGGCTCAAGGACACGCACCATTAGCCTGTTGGTTTTGGCGGTTGCGCGCCAATCGATGGACCGGTACGGATCGCCCGAATGATAATCGCGGGCGCCGATGACGCGCATGGGATCGGGCAGGTACTGTCGCCGGACCGCGTCCTGCCCGAGCAGCCGTTGCGACGCCAGCCTGCCAAGCTCCAAGGCGAATACCTTCGGGAACACAAGCAAGTGCTGCTCGTTGCGATCGCTGCCGTAGGCGTCCAGCAGGCCAAGGTAATCACCTGAGTGCAGGTGCACCGGACCGAACGTGTGCTCGCCACGACAGGTGCAATGAATTCGTAAGCGGCGTATAAGCCGCTCGTATGGCAGCATGGCGACAACCATCAAGAGGTAAGGGAAGAATTCAGACCGCCCTGCCTCTATCCGACCTCCCTCGATTCGCAACGCACGCGGCACGCCATCTTCCACGCGCAGCCATGTCAGTGGCAGCGGTTTCAAATTGACCAGCTCTACTGTGAAACTGATTACGTCTCCGAAGTTCGCACGGTTATGCCCCAGCGTGTGGGTACAGCGAACCCCCGCGAGCGCGACTCGCCGGGTCAGCAGCAGCGACGCCGACACCAGCAGGCATAGCGTGCCGGCCAGCGTGAGCATGCTGTTGCCGGTCCAAAGCGCCCAGCCTTCAATCAGTACGACCGTGAACAACCAAAGTGCGTCCAGCATCGGTGGGGCGGACCTCTTATTCGGCGGGAACCGGCACCTGTTGCAGGATTTGCCGAAGCACGATCTCCGGATCGCCGATCCTCAGGTTGGCGTCGGCTGACAGCACCACGCGATGAGCCAACACCAGAGGGAACAATTCCTTGATGTCGTCCGGCCGCACGTAGTCGCGCTCGCGCACCCAGGCGAGCGCGTGGGCGGCGCGGTACAGCGCCACGCTGGCACGCGGACTGCCGCCTAGCCGGATATCAGCTGACTGACGGGTGGCTCGAATGAGTGCGAGCAGGTAGCGACGGACGTCGTCGCTCATGTGCGTCGCATCCATTTGAGATTGCATGTTGGCAACGTCGGCTGGCCGGATCACCGGCGCGATAGCGTCAACTGGATCGGCACGCCCGGCACGCCGGACGATGACGTCCTCGTCCTCGGCCGTGGGATAGCCGAGCCTCAGGCGCATGAGGAAACGATCGAGTTGCGCTTCGGGGAGCGGGAAGGTCCCCTCGATTTCCACGGGGTTCTGCGTCGCCACCACCAGGAACGGTCGCTCCAGCGCCGCTGTGACCCCGTCGGTCGTCACCTGTCGCTCCTCCATCGCTTCCAAGAGCGCAGCCTGCGTGCGCGGAGTCGCGCGGTTGATCTCGTCCGCCAGGATCACCTGGGCAAAGATCGGCCCAGGACGAAATTCGAACTGCGCAGTCTGCTGATTGAATACGCGTGAGCCGCAAATGTCGGACGGGAGCAGATCTGGCGTGAATTGGATGCGGCGGAACGAGCAGCCGAGCGAGCGTGCAAAGGCCTTCGCCAGTAGGGTCTTGCCCATACCCGGCATGTCTTCCAGCAAGACGTGGCCCTCGCACAGCACGGCGACCAGCATCAATTCGACGATGCCGGATTTGCCGACCATCACGCGTCCGACATTGGCGCGCAGCTGTGCGACCTTGTCAGGTTCCACCTCTCGGGCGACCGAGCGTGCGAGGTCGTTCATTGCGGCCGAACCCTCGGCGCGGATGCGTCTGGATCGCAGCCGGTACGGACTGTCTCATCTCGGAACGCCATGCCCACCTCCTGCCCGGGCAGACGGCGGATTGCGCCGGCCCTATGCTCCGCCTGGTCACATGCAGGAGTCATTGGCCCGAGGGGCAGTCACGGTGAACTCCACCACCGTATTGAGCCTCGAATGGTGCAATCGGGCGGCCGCGTCAAGTTGACGCCGCGGACCCGCGCCAGCGAAGTCGTCGAAGTCCAGCCTAACCACTACCAACTTCGCCGCGAAAGCGTATGGGTGAGATGCCGCAGCAACGATGCCATGACACCGCGCACATGGCACCGCACGCGCGATCAATCGGGGGTCATCGTCGACAAAGCCGCGCGGGCCCTGCAAGCCCAGCCGGTGGCCCCAATTGACTCAGCCGCCAACAGCGCCCGTGTGTAATAGGCTGCACACGTGCAGCGCCGTCCCAGCTGGTACCACGTCTCGGCCAGGTTGGTTGGGTCGACGGCCGGGCGGCGTTCAAGTTCCTCGACGATACCGCTCTGGCGTTCCAGATCGTCATTCTTTTCATCGTCGCCAAGGAGTCGGTCTAGTGCCTCGGCGCGCTCACGCAGGCTTGCCTGCTGCCACGGTGCCGCCGCCGCAGACGCGATTGCAAGGCAGGCTTGCGCGAGCCGCCAACGACGCGCCTCTTTTGCGCACTCGGCGATCCATTCCGCTTGTTGGGCCAAACGCAGGTCCTCGCATTCTTGCAGCCGTGCGGCGCGTCCCTGGAGGTTGTCCAGCAAAGCGTCGGCACTGCCCATCACCAGGCGGTCAATCGACTCACGCAGGCGCGTCGATCTGGACCGTGGCCGTCCGCTCAAGTTTGCCGCCATGAAGAGCTCGAATTCCACGCGCCGAAGCAGTTCGAGGTAATCAAGCAGGCCGACCGCATCGCCATAGTCTCCGGTCTCCAGGCGGTCGAGCCAAAGTCCTATCTCAACCTCAACCGCGGCGAACTCGGCGTCCAGGTCCGGACGCATCCAGTCGGGCGTCCAGGCGATTCGCTGCCGCAACCCCTGCAACCGTCCGTTTTCAAGAAGCCGGATGCGCGCCATGACAACGTCGTGGAGACTGCCGGGGCAAGGGCCATCACCCGTATAACCGCTCTCAGTGGCCCATGTGGTGAACTGCTCAACAAAGAGGGGGTTGCCACGTGCCAGCGCGGTCGCGCGCGCCGCGACGCGCGGGGACGCGGTGAGGCGCTCGGCCAGCGTACGAAGATCGAACTCCGGAAGTACGTCCAGTTGCATCACAGCGTGAGGCGAAAGCGCCGCTACTTCCGTCTGGGCAGCGGGGCGGGTCCCCAAGATGATCAGGACGCCGCGGGTTGGCATGCGCTGCAGAAACTGGCGCAAAAAGCACCACGCGCTGTGGTCCGCCCAATGCAGGTCGTCGAGCACGATGACCTGAATGCCATTGGATTCGATCTCCTTGATGCTGGTGTCCAGCAATGCTTCGAGGGTCGCATCCCCTTCCGCCAATGCCGCAAGCTGACCCACGAAATCCGCCAGATCGCCGCCGAAAATGCTGAAACACGCGCAGCCGGTCTGGAGGTCAGGATGCAAGCGGACCCATTCCCGGATCAGTCGTGTCTTTCCCGCACCGGGCGGACC
>JASHQG010000121.1 GCA_030037665.1 Acetobacteraceae bacterium | reverse complement strand
GGCTCAGCGTGCACGCTATCGACCCCCAGGACGGGACGCTGTCGGTGCGGGCACGGGTTCAGGTGGGCGCGATGCCGAATTGGGTGGAGGTTGTTGATCTCGAATAACCAGGTGCTTTTTTGGTTCGCCCGACAACTCATTTGGCAGCACACGCAGGGGCCATCTGGCAATGCATTCGGCGCGAACTGCGGGTTTTGCCCCGTTGCGCATAGAGGCGCCGGCGAACAAGGGTACATCAACAAGTAGTCCAATGGTCTGCCGTCGGGCGGGCCGATATATTCGATCATTGTCGACCACACGATACAGTGTGGCCGTTAGCACGGAGTGGGCAAGGGCGTCTGTGGGCCAAGTCGAAAGTCTCCGGAATATAATAGCGGACCAGACGCGGACGCCAAAGAGAGAATGAGTACAAGTTCGTTCCATCAGATGGATCGCATGTCCGCTGTCAGGCTTCCGTTGACGGCCGGACTGCTGAATCAGCGACAACAACCGGGTGATGATTGCCGATAATTCCGGACCGTTTCATTAATGTCGGAATCTGGATATTGCGGCAATATGAGGAACTTTTGGCTGGAAACTTTCAGCATAAATGGCAGCAACGGGGAAGAACAGTGCGCTCGAATCGAAGGTATTGGCCCGATAGCGCCTTAACGGCCGCCTCCCGAATTACGTCGGGCTCAAGCCGGAGATGCGGATCGCAGCGAGTGACGATAGGCAAATTGCGATGAGGCGCTGATTACCCCCAGGTTCTTCCCGGTCTCCCTTTAACGGCAGCACCCAGTCCGAACCGGCGAAATTCTCCGGTTAAGAAGCGATGCGACGCCCGAGCTTGAGCATACCAGATGAACCGGAGCCTTCTCCGACACGCTCTCAGCAGGATGCGCGCTTTTCCCAGGCCGGGTGTTTGCCCACGCGGATCAGCACATTGAGCCGCTCGCGCTCCTCGGCACTGAGCTTCACCGCGCGAACTTGCGGCACGATATACCGCACAGGGTCGGGTTACGCTCGACAAAAGGCAAGATGTGCAATGTGTGTCGTTGCGGAGAGAAACCCCCCTCAATCTCCTGTCTTCGTTTGGATTGGCGCCACGGCGCTCTGCCAACGAGCGCCCGCCACCGTCATCGCCAGCGCCGCACAACTCATCAGCGCCGACGCCAGCACGACCGGCAACGCCTGTTCCAGGCCGCCGAGCGCGCCCGAGACCACCGAGGAAACCGCCCAGCCCATCGCCGCCGCCGACCCCACCATGCCGAGGATCCAGCCTTGCCGCTGCGGCGCCACGCGATCCGACAGCATGGTCACGATCGAGGGATAGGCGATGTTGATTGTGATACCTGCGATAAACGCCGCCGCGTACTGCTGATACGTGGAGCCCAGGACCAGGCACAGCACCATCGTCGCCGCATTCAGCCCGAGCCCACTCACCGCCAGGCTGCGCATCCCGAACCACCTGGACAGCGCTGGCTGCAGGAACGCGTTGGAGATGCAGAACCCGATCCCCATGATCGACATGAAGGAGCCCACCTCGGCTAGGCTCATCCGCAGGTGGGATGCTTCCATCAGATAGACCGAGACGAAAACAAAGAAACTACCCCACGCCACCTGCATCAGCAGGAAGCAGCCGAGAATCCCGCGCACCGCGCCATCCCGTGCCGCATCGCGGAAGCAGCGTACCCCTTCCCAGATCGAGATGTCGGACCAGTCGATCTTCTGGCTGGGCTTCGCCTCCTCCCGGTAGCCGCCGGTCAGGATCAGCACTACGGCGATCAGCGTCAGCAGCGTGCAGAAATGCAACGGCGCCGAGAACGAGATCGCGGACAGGCGCGACGCCACCACCGGCCCGAGTACGTAACCGAGCGAGGAGAACAGCATGCTGTAGCTCAGCAGCCGGGGCTTATCGATGCCCATATCGACCAGCGCCGCCTGCGCGGTGGGCTGAGCGGCGGCGGTGATGCCGCCAATCACTCGGCCCAGGAACAGCAGCGGCAGGACGTGCAGGTCGACCGCGACCCCGGCCATCAGGTTGCCCAACAGCAC
The DNA here is from genome assembly GCA_030037665.1 of Acetobacteraceae bacterium. GTDB lineage: Bacteria > Pseudomonadota > Alphaproteobacteria > Acetobacterales > Acetobacteraceae > JASHVB01. The sequence goes on along the minus strand of JASHQG010000121.1, from coordinate 2,537 downwards.
GCCCGCGCCGCACAGCAGCAGCACCGGCCGCCGCCCGCACTGGTCCGACAGCCGCCCGAGCACCGGCGCCATGTACAGCTCGAGGAAGACGTAGATCGCGACCAACAAGCCCCCGATGAAGTTGCGCAGCGCGTGCGACGCGTCGGGCAGGAACACCCGCGTCGCCGGGTCGATCAGCAGCGGAGCGAGTAGCGGGATGATGACCGTGGCACTGATCGAGTCGACCAAGATCAGCAGGAAGAGCGCGATCACGCAGGGACGGCGAGCGGCTCGCCGAGATGCGCCTTCAGGCTGGCGCGCATCCGGTCGGCCAGGCCGCGGATCGTTTCCTCACGATAATTGACGGAGGAGTATTCGAACCGGATCGACAGCGCGCCTTCATCGATGACGACGAACACATGCAGCCAGAAGTCGGCCGGGTTGTCAGCAAAAGCGCAGTTGGCCGGATAAAGCAGCTCGGGTTCGGGCTTTTCAAGCACCGGGCCGCGGAAGGTGCTCTCCCAAGTTTCGCCGAAGAAGTTGTAGAGGACTTTGACTTGGTCCTGCACCGCCAGTTCCGCCCCGCGCGGATGGTAGGCGCGCATTGCGCCATGGGCGATGCCGTGCTGCGGCATAGCGCGCAGCTGTCTGGCCACGTCCTGCAATCCGCCCGACAGCACGATCGGGCTATGAGAGGTGAACCAGCCGCAGATGCGGACGGGGTCGACCCCGTCCACGACCGGCTCCCGCCCGTGGCCAACCACGTGTAGTGCGAGGCGATCCTGACCTGTCGCCTCCACCAGCGCGGCGGCGACGCGCTCGTAAGGGTTGGGCGGCGTCTCGTCCAGCATCGAGCTTTCGAGGGTTACGAAGTCGCGTTGCCGGGCGCCGGGCTGGTCGGTGTCGGGCCCGAATGTCGGTCCCTGCTGTGCGAGCCAATAGGCCAGTTGCCCCTCGGCCTCGGGGCTTGCGGCAAAGCGGCGGAGCCCTTCCACCCACGCCTTGTAGGTGTCGCCCGCCGGCGCCAGCGGCTGGCAAAGATAGGCACGCTGCAGGTCCGTCACCAGGGCGCCCCACGAGAGGCCGTCGGTCACCAGATGGTGGCAGATCAGCGCCAGCCGCTGCCCCTGTTCGGTCGTGAAAAGCGCGGCGCGCATGACGGGGCCTTGCGCAATGTCCATCGTCTCCTGCATCTCGGCGACCCGCGCGCCCACCTTGCCCAGCGGGATGTCCACGCATTCCAGCGGCACCTCCAGCCCGGCTTCGGCATAGAACTGTCGTCCGTCCCGGAAGCGCAGCCGGAGTGAGTCGTGGTGCACGACCAGCATCTGCAGCGCGGCCCTCAGCCGCTCCGGCTCCAGCGAGCATCGGAACACGGCCGCGATGTTGAACTGCTGCGGCCTTACCGTCGCCCAACTGAAATAGTAGCGCTGCATGGGCGATAGCGGCACGTCACCGGTCGCGCCGGCGCCTGTCGCTTTGTGACCCGTCGCCTGGCCCGCCTGCGCGGTCGGTGCGAGGCCCTGCACCAGCTCGGCGATGGTTGGCGTGCGTTGCAGGGCCGCAGGATCGAATGGCAGTCCGGCCTCACGCGCCTTGACACCGATCAGCACGGCCAGCAGCGAGTCGCCGCCGAGCGCGTAGAAGTTATCGTGGATCCCGATCGGCTCATGCTTCAGCTCAGCCTGCCATATATCGACCAGCATTGCCTCGGTCTCGGTGCGCGGCGCGACAAAGGGCAGCTCACCGGCCATTTGCGTGACGTCCGGCCGGGGTAGCGCCTTACGATCGACCTTGCCGTTAGCCGAGAGTGGGATGCGCTCCAGCGGCACGAACACGCGCGGGATCATGTAGTACGGCAGCCGATCCTGCAGCGCGGCACGCATCTGCGCCGCATCCGGTGTCTGGTCCGAGACGATGTAGGCGACAAGGAACTTGCCCTTGCCATTGGACTGGTCCTGTCCGTCCACGATCGCGGCCTTCACTCCCGGCAGTGCCTGGATCGCGCCCTCGATCTCACCCAGCTCGATCCGGAAGCCGTTCACCTTCACCTGGAAGTCGGCCCGGCCCAGGAACTCCACCTCCCCATCCGGCAGCCAGCGGCCGAGGTCACCGGTGTAGTAGATGCGCTCACCGGTCACGGGCCAGGTTACGAAGGCCGCGTCGGTCTTCTCCTGGTCCCGCCAGTAGCCGCGCGCCAGGCAAACGCCGCCCATGAAGATCCGCCCGGGCATGAAGGGTGGGCAGTGATTGAGCCCGGGATCGAGCACGAGCATCTTCTGGTTGGGCATTGCGTGGCCATACGGAATGGTCGTCCAGATCGGGTCGACTTCGCCGATTCGATACCAATTCGATATGATTGAGGTCTCGGTTGGGCCGCCGACGCTCCAAATCACCGCGTCGGGGGCGAGCGGACGCATGCGGTCCGGCAGGTCGGTCGGGATCTTGTCGCCGCCCATCATGAACACGCGGATGTCCGGCAGCGCGCCGCCCGACTGCACCCACATGTCGACATACATCGGCACGCTGAGCCAGATCGTCGCACGGTGCTGGCGCGC
>JASHQG010000120.1 GCA_030037665.1 Acetobacteraceae bacterium | reverse complement strand
GGCCCAGTTCCGGGTGCGCGACCGTCTTCCAGAAACCGCGGTCCGACAGATGCAGGTCGTCGAGCAGCTGCTCCGGCGCGCGGACCGCGCCCCAGGTGAAGCCGCGCTCCTGAGCGCGGTGATAGACCTCCTCGGCCGGCAGGCTGGCGATAAAGCTCGCGACGAGACCGTCGATGATATGCGCGGTGTTTTCGTTGATGACCCTCTGATCCTGGTATTTCGCGTCGCGGAGATCGCCGGCCATGCCCTCGGTGTCGAGCAGATCAGCCAATTCCTTTATGTATCTGGGATTGAGCCGCCCGCCGACGAGCGCACAGACGTAATTCCCGTCGCTGGCACGGAACTGGGTACGCGGCGTTGGCCCGGCGGCATGGTGACGGCCGGTGTGACGCCGCAGCACCTCGCCGCGGTAGACGTAACTGGCGATCGCCGCCTCCGTTGTCAGCGCACAAGCCTCATGAATCGACGCGTCGATGTATTGACCGCGCCCCACGACGCTCCGGTGCACGAGCGCCGCCATGATTGCCATACAGGCGAAGTGACAGCCCATGTGCCAGGCGTTGCCACCGCCCGGCGCGACCGGCGGCGCGTTACGGACATCCGTCTCGTCATAGCCGGTCGAGGCCATCTCCCCGCCCGCCGCCATGTGCAGGAGGTCCGACGACAGGTAGTCCCGCCACGGGCCAGTCTGGCCGAATGGGGTCAGGGAGCACAGGATCAGGCCGGGGTTCTGCCGGCTCAATGCCTCGTAATCGCAGCCGAGCGGTGACAGATGACCGGGCCGAAACGTCTCAAGAACGACATCCGCCGTCGCGGCGAGGCGCCCGAACACGGCGCACCCGTCGGCGGTGGTGACGTCGAGCGTGATGCCGCGCTTCGAGGTGTTGTAGTACCAGAACGACAGGCTGCGTTCACGGTGTGGGATGTCGTCAACGAACGGGCCGATGCGGCGGCACAGTTCGCCGCCCGGAGGCTCGATCTTGACGACATCCGCACCGAGATCGCCGAGCAGCTTGCCGCAGAACTGGCCGGTCTCGTCGGCCAGCTCGAGGACGCGGACGCCGGCGAGCGGACCGGGCGGCCGAGAAGCGTCGGTCACCGCAGCATCTCCTCCTGGTAGGGAAAACGCGGGCGTTGGGTCGGCCAAAATGTCCCATCGGCAAAGCCAGCCCGCAGCTCCTCGTGCGGCAACCCCAGCAGGCCTTCAACGATCTCGCGCGTGTGCTCGCCGATCATCGGGCTCGGACGGGAGTTCGCCGCCGGCGTCTCGGAGAGCTTGAACGGCGCGTTCTGCACCTTGTAGCGTCCCAGGGCTGGGTGCTCCATCTCGAGGTACATCTCGCGCTGGCGCAGCTGCGGGTCGCGCTCAACGCGGTCCTCGGCACTTTGCACCGGCAGCGCTCGCACGCCGGCGGCCTGGCACTGCTCGGTTACGGCATATTTGCCAAGCGTCTTCGTCCAGGCCTCGATCTGCTCGTCCAGTTCGTCCTGGTACTGCAGCCGGCCGGCGACGGTGGCGAATTTGTCGCCGGCGGCCCAGGCGGGCGCGCCCATGACCTGCACGAGACGCCGCCATTCCTCATCGGACTGGCAGACGATGACGCACCAGTCGTTATAGCCGCCGGGGTCGGTGCGATAGGCGTTGTGCGGCGCCACAGTCGGGCCGCCGCGGTGATTGGCGACGAGCGGCGTTCCGGGCCAGTGTGCGCGATTGCCCGGCGGGTAGCCGGGGCGGCGCACGCCGCGTCCGTTCACTGTGAAGTCCAGCAACGCCGGCCCGACAAGCGGCACGCTCGCCACCATCTGGGACAGGTCGATGTGCTGGCCCTGCCCGGTCATGTTGCGGTGGTAGAGGCCGGTCAGCGCGCACATCGCGCCGTGCATGCCGCCCGTGTCGTCCATATACGACCAGCCCCAGCCGGCTGGCGGCTGGTCCGGCAGGCCGGACTGAAAGGTCTGTCCCGACACCGCCTGCGCGACGGGACCAAAGGTCGTGTAGTGGTGGTGTCGGCCGGTGTGCCCGTAGCCCGACATAGACACATAGACGATATCCGGCTTGATTCGGCGCTGCTCGTCGTAGCCGAGTCCCCAGTTTCGCAGCACGCGGGAGCTGAAATTCTCGATGACGATGTCCGAGACCGCGATCAGTCGCTTGACAATGTCGAGCCCTTTTGCCGTACGGACATTGAGACTGAGGCTCTTCTTGTTGACATTGGTGTCGTTGAAATTGCCCGAGGTATTAAGGTTGACCTCGAGATGTTGCGGGGTGGTCGTGCTGGGCAGACGGCCGCGCTCGTTCTCCGGCCATTCGATTTTAATGACCTCCGCGCCGAACGCGCCCAGCCAGCGCGTCGCCCATGGCCCTGCCCGCACCCAGCTGAAATCGACGACGCGGATACCCGCCAGGGCTTTCATTGTGTGAGGCGTCCTCTTCCAACGACGTGCAAACTCCCTTGATCTCCTCACGCCGCAGCACAAGCGTCAACCACTGCTGTTCGGCGGCGGTGAGCGCGGCATGGGCGGCGGCGAGCGCCGGGGTCGTGGGAACAAATCGTTTCCGGTCGCGCGCATGGAGGCGTGGATCGGTCAATGCGCCGTTGAGCGCCTCGACCTGCGCCCGTGGCATCTCCAGGGCGCACTTCTCGCCGCCGCGTATCCGGCGAGGACGCACCGCCGCCGCTGTCGCGGCCGCGCCGCTGGTCGAGGATTACCGCGGCGAAGCTGGTGTCGAGCTTCACCTTGCCAGTGTCGGGCGGCAGTGCGCTGCGCAGCATGTTGAGCAGCGTCGTCTTGCCGGCGCCGCTGGTGCCGATCATGCAGACGCGGGCGCCACGCATGATCCGTGTCGAGAAATCGCGGACGACGGGGCGGTTCGTGTAGGACTTGGCGACTTTCACCGCTTCGGGCACGACCCCACCCTATGATAGCCGTGTAACCTCGAAGTGATGCGGCTCGGCCCACAATCATTCCGCACGGGAGAAGCCCATGCCCGCACGCCGCGCTTACGGCATGGACCAGGATTTCTATCCCTGGTCGCCGATCGTCAGCCGCCCCGTTCTGCGCTGGCCGGACAATGCCCGCGTGGCGTTGGCGGTCATCGTCAACCTCGAGCATTGGGACTGGCAGGTTCCCAGCGGCACGCCTCTGGCCGTCAGCCCGATGGGCGGCCCCGAGGGGCTGTGGACCGGGAACCAGCCGCAATTCCCCGATATCGGCGGCTGGGGCAACCACGAATACGGCAACCGGGTCGGCGTGTTTCGCGTCCTCTCGGTGCTGGACAAATACGGCATCACACCGACTCTGGCTTTGGACCAGGCAGTCGCTGATCACTATCCGACCCTGGTCGCCGAGGGACTGATACGCGGTGCCGAGTTCGTCGCGCACGGGCTGTCGCGCCGCCGCCTGATCCATACCGGCATGTCGGAGGATGAGGAGCGCGCCTACATTCGTGCCTCGATCAAGGCGGTGGAACGAGCGACCGGCACGCGCCCCATCGGCTGGTCGAGCCCGGATTTTCAGGAGACGCCGAACACGCCGCACCTGCTCGCCGCGGAAGGGATCTCCTACGTCTGCGACTGGGGCAACGATGAGCAGCCTTACCGGATGACGCCGAACAGCGGCGAGCTCTATTCGTTAGGGGTCAACGCCTATCTCGATGACAACTACATCCATCTTCACGGGCGCCGGACGATCGACGAAACCAGCCTGCTCTGGCGCGAGTGGTTCGACGGGCTTTATGCCGACGGCGCGACGACGGGCCGCATGATGGTTCTGCATTTGCACCCCTGGATCATCGGCCAACCGTGGCGCATCCGGCACCTCGATGAGGTACTCGGCCATATCTGCGCGCATGCCGGCGTTTGGAAGGCGACCGGTAGCGAGATCGTCGAATGGTTTGCGTCGCAGTCGGGCGCGCCGCTGTCAAAGCCGCCGAAAACTGCACCGGCTTCGGCACCCGCGCAGCACGAGACCCTATCGCTTGCACCAGGCCGGTTCGCCTACGCGCCGATCACCAACCGGCCGGCGCTCACGTGGCCGGGCAACGCGCGTGTCGCGTTCTGGGTCGCGCCGAACATGGAGTTCTTCGAATACCTGCCGGAGAACCGGCCGACCCAACCCGACATCCCGCAATATTCGCGCATGGATTACGGCAACCGTATCGGCTTCTGGCGAATGCTGGATGTGCTGAACAAGCACAAAGTGCGGGCGTGCTGTTGCCTCAAT
>JASHQG010000119.1 GCA_030037665.1 Acetobacteraceae bacterium | reverse complement strand
TGCGCCACGCAGTCTTCGTCCACCTTGCCTGGCGACTTCGAAAACCGCTACCGCAACGAGATTAGCGTCGCGCTACGCTACCGCAATTCGTTCGGTCCGATCGGCATGGCCCTGTCCGGCGTCTACTCGGCCAGCGGCGTGGTCAATGCCGCCGCCCCGATTCCGGCCGACGACTCTCCGACCGGGCTGGCAGTCTTCCAAAAATATAAGGGCCTCAACATCGGTGATCTCGGCGCGGCATTCACGCTCTATCGTGCCTGGGACGTCGAAGGCAACGTGATGTGGGGCAACTTCAATGGCGACTGGGGCCTGCAGCCGCAGGGCGGCCACTCTGCCCTCGCCTGGGTGGTCGGCACCAAATACACGCTCATGCAGGCTCCTCTGACCCTCGGCGCCTACTACTTCAACTACAACTACAACGGCCTCACCACCGTCAATCCGGCGGGCGTTGGCATGCGCACCTCGCGGGGTCTCGACGTGGGCGCGGTCTACGGCCTCGGCCCGGGCGTGGTGCTGATCGCCGAATACGCCTGGGGCGAGAACTCGCAGAACGGGTTCGACTTCCTGACCAACACGCTGGGCCCCAACAGCAACAAGGTGTGGGCGCAGGTCCTCACCGCTGGTATGTCCGTCCGCTTCTGATCGACGGGCACCAACAACGACCAACCAACCGGGCGGCGGGGTTCTCCCCGCCGCCTTTTTCTTCGCCCGCAGCTTGCTGCACGGGGACTACACGCCCAGCAGCGGGCGTGTCACGCGGGCCAGTTCATCCGTCGTCGTGCGCCAGACCGAGGGCTTGCCCAACACGCGGCCAAGCGCCGCGCGAAGCCAGCGGATCCGGTGCGCCTGACCGGCGATCCAGGGATGCAGCGTCAGATTGAACACGCCGCCACCTTCCTGATGCAGGACCTCGAACGCCTCGGCGATGCCATCGGCCCAGATCTCGGGTGACACGCGGCGCAGCCACATACACTCGAGATCGTTCCACTCCGGCTGCGGCGGCAGTACCAGGACATGCCTGCCGTCATAGGGACCGAGCAGAAATGGGCGGTCGTCATTGGCCCAGTCAGTGGTGTAGGCGAAGCCGGCTTCGGCGAGCACCATCGGTGTCGCCGTCGATTCGTTGAAGTCCTGGCCACACCAGCCGACCGGCTTCTCGCCAGTTGCGGCAGCCACCGCGTCGCGCGCCTCGGCGATGAACGCCCGCTCGTCGGCTTCGCTCATGCGGCTCGTGATGCGCCGCGTCGCGAAGCTGCCGTGCGCCATGAAGCAGGCATCGCGGCGCATCAGCTCGTCGATCAGTTCCGGGTAGCGTTCTGCCGCGGCTGATCCCAGTGCGACGCTGGGCCTGATGGCAAACCGGTCGAGCGCGTCGAGAATTCGAAAGATGCCGACGCGTGCACCGTATTCGCGCTGGCTCCAGGTCAGCCAGTCCGGAAAGAAATTGCCGAGTGGCGAGACCATACGCGGATCGCGGCTGGCATCCTTGGGCGGATCGAGTTCCCAGTGGTCCAGCATCAGGCTCACTGTGAAAGCGATCCGCGCGCCGTCCGGCCAAGCGAAGTGGGGCGCGTGGGGCAGCGCGCGGAACGGGTGGTGCAGATGGTCCATCCCTGGGCCGCGGCGTTCGTCGGTAGGCGGGATCTTCGAAGCCACGGACTCAGCCATTGGCGGCCTCCCGAGCCGCTAGGTGCGCCTCGATCGCCGGCAGATGATTGGCGTTATACCAGTCGGTGATGTCTGACGCTGTCGTCACCCAAACGCCGGGGTGCGAGAGGATGTATTCCAGCGCTGCGCGGAAGACGCGGATGCGATGCGGCTGACCAACCCAGTAAGGATGCAGCGCGATGCACATGACGCGGCCTTGCTCGGCGCCTTCGTCATAGACCGTATCAAAATAGTCGCGGATCTGCTGCGCGAACGCAGGGGCTTCCTCGCCCCGGCGGTGCAGGATGGCGTCGTTGATGTCGACCGAATACGGCATCGACAGCAGCTTGCCGGTCTTCACCTTCAGCGGAAACGGCTGGTCGTCATGGTAGAGATCGGCCGTGTAGTCGTAGCCGCATTCCGCTGCCAGATCGAAGGTGCTCAGCGTGTTGGTGATCGCCGGACTGAACCAGCCGCGTTGTTCGCGGCCGGTGAGCGCGCGGTGGATGGCACGGCTTTCCTGCATCGCCGCGCGTTCCTCCGTCTCGCTGAAATCCCAGTGGTAGCGCGTGTTATAGATGCCGTGCGACATGTACTCCCAGCCGCGCTTTTCCATCGCCTCGAAGATGGCCGGATAATGCTGGATCACCGTCATGTTGAGGCTGACGGTACAGCGGATCCCGAAATCATCGGTGACCTGCAACAGGCGCCACAGTCCGACACGGTTGCCGTAGTCGCGCGAGGTGTAGCCGAGAATGTCGGGATGCGGCGAACGTGGCCAAGGATCGCGCGTGCGTACGAATTTCGGGAGGTATTCGTAGTGTTCGATATTCGGCACGACCCAGAGCGCGACTCGCGCGCCATTCGGCCAACGCAAGGGCGGACGGTGGAGGATGGGCGAATAGGGGACGAGGTCGGGTTCCATGGGAAGCCTCCCGGGGACAGCGCGATAACAGTAGACCGCGCTCGCTGAACGGGCGAGGTCGGCGAGCGGCGCAGCTGGGCGGCAACGTTGGGCAACCGAGGAGGCCCGGCCGCGCTGATCAAGCGTGCGGTTGGTCGCCTGCATCACCTCGCTCCGCGCGACGTCCGCCTTGCCGGGAGCGGTGCGCGACGGCGGCGGCACACCGCTTGCTTCTGCGCTGAGCGCGAAGCGCAGAGGGGCCCCGATGAACGACGCAAAAACCGAACTCGGCCACAAGATTCTGGCGATCAAGCAGGCAAAACAGCTCACCTGGGCGCAGATCGCGGCGACGCTTGGCTATTCTCCGACCTGGGCGTGCGCTGCCTGTCTCGGCCAGATGTCGATGACCCCGGAAACCGCAGAAAAAGCCGCAGGCCTGTTCGGTCTCGACGCTGCGGAAACCGGACTGCTGCAGGCCATTCCATACCGTGGCTCGCTGCCCGGCGCCGTGCCGACGGACCCGCTGATTTACCGCTTTTACGAACTGGTGATGGTCTACGGCACGACCTGGAAGGAACTGATCCAGGAAGAATTCGGCGACGGAATCATGAGCGCTATTGATTTCGACGTGTCGCTCGAGCGCCAGCCCGACCAGAAGGGCGATCGCGTGAAGCTGACGATGACAGGCAAGTTCCTGCCGTACAAGCGATACTGACCCCGCCTGCGCCGTGACCGGCGCCGGTCCGCCATCGGCGTTTTGGTCGCGCGCGGCGTCTTCGGTGGCGACTGGCCGGCCGGCGCCGACCACGCCGCCAAAAACGCGCCCAGCAACCTTGGCGCGCCGGTTTTCCGGGCAGGCAGCCTCAGGCCAGATGCGACAACGCGAGCCAGTCCTGGCTCTGCATCTCGTCCAGCCGCGAGGCGGTGCGCACGAACATCTTCGCGTTCTCGCCGCGCCGGTATAGTCGATCCGGCTGCGCCGCGGCCGACGCGACCAGCTTCACCCGGTGCTCATAGAGCGCATCGATCAGCACGATGAAGCGCCGCGCCTCGTCGTAATTAGCGGGCGACAGTGCGGGAATGTCGTCCAGAATGAGCGAGTGAAATTGTTTCGCGATCGCCAGATAGTCGCCGGCCCCCAGCGCCGTGCCGCACAGCGACGCAAAGTCGAAGCGCGCCACGCCCCGAGCCGCAGCCGGCACGATGACCTTGCGCCCCGTCACGCTCAAAATCGTCGGCCGCGGTTCGGCATGTCCTGTCAGTTCAGCAAATGCCTCGTCCAGTGCGCGGCGTGCCATCGCATCCGCGGGCACGTGCCAGGTGCGCATGCCGCGCAGCCGGGCGCGGCGGAAATCGCGCCCGGCATCCATCATCAGCACGTCGAGTTTCTGCTTGATCAGCGCGATGAACGGCAGGAACGCGTCACGGCCCGGCTGGTCCTTGTACAGGTCGTCGGGTGCCGTATTCGACGTCGCAACGATGACGACGTTGCGGTCGAATAACGCCTGGAACAAGCGGCCAAGGATCAGCGCATCGGCGATGTCGTTCACCTGGAATTCGTCAAAGCAGAGCAGCGCCGCTTCAGTCGCGATCGAGTCCGCGAGTGGCGGGATGGGATCGTCGATCTCCGGATGTGCTTTCCTGAATGTGTGGAACCGCGCGTGGACGTTCTGCATGAACTGATGGAAATGGATGCGCTGCTTGCGTGGCACCTGTGCCGAGGCAAAGAACAGGTCCATCAGCATGGATTTGCCCCGGCCGACTTCGCCGACGAGGTACATCCCGTGCGGCTGTCCCGTCTTGTTGGCGCTCCGACGTCGGAACAGACGCGCAACGAACCGGCCGCCGTTGCCGGTTGCGCGCGGCGACGGATCATAGCCGCGCAGCTGCTCCCACAGACGTTGCAGGCGCTCCGCCGCGTGTTCCTGTGAGCCGTCAGCTGCCAGCTCGCCCGCCGCCACCATGGCCCGAAAGGCCGGCAGCGGGCCCTGCGGCGCCGTTGGTTGGGTGGGCATGTCCATTGCGTCGGGCGCAGATAGCGCGTCCGGGTCCGCCCGCCTAGATTGGTTGCCAGCAAAGGATTCCACGTGCCCGCCAACCCCGCCGCATTGCTGCCCAACGTGATGGAACTCGCCCGCGAGGCAGGAACGCTCATTGCCGCAGAGTTCAGCCGGCCGGAGGGACCGCGGCTCATCGATCACGTCACCGCGCCGGTTGACCGGGAGGTCGAACTATTTCTGCGTGCCCAGCTGACCGCGCGGTTGGATGCCCGTTTCGTGGGCGAGGAAGCCGGCGTGTTGGAGGCGCGCGCAAATGGCTATTGCTGGGTGGTCGATCCGCACGATGGCACGCGCGCATTCCTGGAAGGTCGCCGTGGCAGCGCTGTCTCGATCGCGCTCCTGCGCCGAGGCGAACCGGTGCTCGGCGTGGTCTACGCGCCGTCCAGTCCGGACCGCGGACCCGACATGATCGCCTGGGCCGAAGGTGCGGCCCTCACGCGCAATGGCCAGCCGGTCTCGATCGACCTGCGTCGCCGCTGCCTCGCACCCGATGACGTGGTGTTCCTCAACCACGGCGCCTGGCAGCGGCCGGTCTGGCACGGGACGGCCTCAGCACCCGGCCGCTTCATGCCGCTGCCTTCGATCGCCTACCGGCTGGCGCGTGTCGCTGTTGGCGATGGGATCGCCACGCTCACGCTGCGACCGGTCAACGCCATCGATATCGTCGCGGGCCACGCGCTGCTGACCGCGGCGGGCGGCGTGCTGGTGGCCGAAGATGGCGCGCCCGTCACCTACAGCTCCCAAGGGGACAGTCGTCCGTCCGCTTGCTTCGGCGGCGCGCCAGCGGCCGTGAACACGCTGCGGCTGCGCACCTGGCGCGGCAGCACGGAGCCTCGGCGGGAGCCACGCGTGCAGCTTCATTGGCCGCGCGCGCCAGAGGCTATCGCCCTGGACCGCGCGGTCGGCGCCATGCTGGGCATGCTGATCGGCGACAGCGCGGGCGCCGCAGCGGAAGGACGCAGCGCCGGACAGCCCAGCCCGGCCGGCGAGGCCGCATTGGCCTTCGCCCGTGAGCTGCTCGGCGATGCGCCAGCATCCGCGGGCGGGCTGCTCTCTATGGTGCCGCTCGGCCTCGCGGCGACCGATCCCCGCGCCGCCGCCATGGCGAACGCGGCACGAACCGGCGCCGATCCGACGTCCGGGGCCGCGGTCGCCACCGCGATTGCCGCTGGCATCGCGGGCGCCGGTGAAGAGTCGGTGCTGCGTCTGGCCGGCGGCGCACCGGGTGACGCCGCCCTCGCGGGCGCGTTGCGTGGCGCCGCACTGGGGCGGAGGGCCTTTTCCGCGCAGGAAGCGCTGGCGGTGTTAACCTGCCGCCCCGATGTACGGCAGGGCGCAGCCCAGCCCCGGCCAGATGCCGAATGGGCCGACGACCTGACTGACCTTGCCGAGGCGCTGCTGCTGCGCCGCACCGTGAAGGGGACTGCATGATCGAGTTGGACTACGCCGCTCTGGACGCCACGCCTTTGGCGAGCGAACCGTTCGCGCACGTCGTGGTGCCGCATTTCGTGCCGCCTGTGGCGCTGCGCGCAGTGCTGGCCGACCTGCCTTCTCTCGGCAAGCGAGGATCGTTCCCGCTCGACGCGGTGACGCTCGGACCGGCGGCAGAGGCCCTGATGGGCGAGATGCAGGGCGAGCGACTGCGCGCCGCCATTGGCCGGAAGTTCGGCCTGGTCCTGGGCGGCGCGCCGACCATGGTAACGCTGCGTGCCTGGACGGACGAACGCGACGGTCACATCCACCGCGATTCCACCGCCAAGCGCGTGACGGTGCTGCTCTATCTCAATCCAGCGGGGGACGAGGCGTGGATGCGGCAGGAGGGCTGTCTCAGGCTCCTGCGCGGGCCGGGTAACCTAGACGACTACGCCGTCGAGGTGGCGCCGGTGGATGGCACGCTGCTGGTGTTTCCCAACACGCCCGAGGCCTGGCACGGACACAAGGTGTTCTGCGGGCAACGCTTCAGCGTACAGCTCAACTATATGACGACGGATGCCAAGGCGCGAAGCGAATTGCGCCGGCACCGGCTGTCGGCATTCATGAAGCGGCTGAGGCGGGTCGCATAGCGATCGGCGTCGTTGCGAGGCCGCCGGGCCAATACGATCTCCGGCATCCCCATGCGCCGCCGGCACCAGCGGGCGGCTGGCGTCGACGGCGATCGGTAGCGGACGAACGAGGAGGCGAGCATGGAGCTCTTCATCATCGCCCGGTTCCACGCGCGCGAAGGCTTGCAGGACGATGTCGCGAGGGCATTGCGCGAAGTGGTGCCGCCGACGCGCGCCGAATCTTGCTGTCTCGCCATCGAAGCGTTCGGCGCAACGCGGGATCCGCGTCTGTTCTATATCCATTCGAGCTGGAAGGATGAGGCAGCGTTCGAGCGCCATGCGACGTTGCCGCACACGGTGCTGTTTCTCGAGCGCGTGCAGACATTGATCGATCATCCGTTGGAGGTGGTGCGCGTAAGGCCGCTTGGGATGGTTGAGTGATACCGTCCACCAAGTCTTCTCGACAAAACCAGGCTTACAATGCGCGCCACGAGGGACCGTTCTCGAGCGCTTATCTGGGATCCCTTGTGGAACCCTTTTGACGCTCGTCCACATGGCCGATCCGACGAGGCAGACGGCAGGCGGCGATGAAGGTGAGCGCATGCAGTGCGCAAAGCAGGAGGAACGCCCAATCATAGGCGTTCAGCGCGACGGGTTCTCCGACCTGCGCCCTGAGCCTCCATTCAAGGATGGTCGCGCAGAGTGTCGTGAGCGTCGGGCCGCCAAGACGCTGGACGATATTGAGCGACGTGGTCGCCATTGGTAGCGCACGGCGCTCAACTGATGCATAGGCGGCTGATATCGATGGCAGACCGATTGCACTTTGGCCCATTCCCCTGAACAAGAGTGCGGGCATCAGCACGAACAGGTCGAGGCCGCTGCTGGCCAGGTATAGAAAGGGCAGTGTAGCGACCAGCACCATGAGCGCGCCTCCCGCGGAAACCCGGCGAATGCCGAACCGCTGTGTCAACGCTCCCATCCATGGATAAGTGACCATCATGCCAAGGCCGAGCGGGGCGAGCATCCAGCCCATCTCCGCGGGTGAGCGTCCACACGCCTGGATGAGAAAGACGGGGACGAGCATCTGTCCGGCGAACTGGACGCCATTGGACAGGAACTGGGTAATTGCGGATGCTGAGAAGACCTTGCCCTTGAAAAGCCGCAGGTCGATCAGCGCGCGATCTCCCTTGCGTTTTCCCCACCAGAGAAAGGCGCTCACCAGGACGACACTGGCCAGGAGCGCGTGTCGGCCTATGGCTTCTCCGATACGCTGCGAACCGTAGAGAAAGAGCACCAGCGCCGGAGACAGGAGGCCCAAACCGATCCAGTCCAGACTGCGTCGCACCGTCTCGTGCTTATCGCTCGGCAGGAAGAGAACAGCCAGCGAGAAGGCGAGCACCCCGACCGGCAGATTGACCAGAAAGAGCCAGCGCCAGGAGGCGTATTTCAAAATGGCGCCGGCTATGACCGGACCAAGGAACGGCGCCAACAGTATCGGCAACACAACATAACCCATGACGCGGGCCATATGCCGTCCGGCCGCGCGCGCGGCCATCATCTGCATCATCGGGGCCAGCAACCCGCCGCTGATGCCTTGCAGCGCCCGGAACGCGATCAGGGAGCTGGCGGACCAGGCGAGACCGCACAGCGCCGATGAGAGCGTGAAAGCCGAAAAGCACCAGAGATAAAGCGCCTTGGCGCCGATGCGATCCACCAGCCAGCCGTTCAGAGGTAGAACAAGCGTCAGTGCCAGCAGATAACCGCTCGTCACCCATTGGATCATCGACAAGCTGCTGCCGAGGTCCTTCGCCAAACTCGCCAGCGAGACGTTGACGATCGTTGCATCGAGCTGGGCAAGCAGCGAGCCAAAAAGCGCGACCGAACAGATCCGCCATACCGACGGATCAAGCCGATCCGTTTCCCTGGGGTATCCGTCTGCGACGACGTCACTCTGCTCGTTCAACTGACGACCTCGCACGGGCACGTGTAGCGACGAGGTCGATGGATTCCTTCGTCACGCTGGTCTCGTTGAGGTACGGGAAAATCCGCGTGAGCCCGTTGGCGCCCTTGTCCGCGGCGATGTCGGTCATGGCGTCGACGGGTAGCGTGACGTTGAAGCCGAGTTCCCCGAGATCTTTGGCGCGTCCCCTTCCGCCTCGTACTTACCTCCCCACCAACGCCTGCGCGCACGCGTCCAATATCGCGTCTGCGTCGATCCCATACTCCCGATACAGATCGGGTATATCTCCGCTCTGCCCGAACCGGTCGGGTCCCAGCGGCACCACGCGCTGGCCGCGCACTGCGCCCAACCATGCATGTGTCGCCGGATGTCCGTCCAGTACCGTCACCAGCGCCGCGTCCGCTGCCAACGGCTCCAGTACCTTCTCAATATGCGACACAGCTGTCCGCTGGCCACGCCGCCGTGCCCGCATCGCCGCGAGCCAACCCGCATGCAGTCGGTCCGGCGAGGTAATCGCGAGCAGCCCCGCGCCAGGCTCCTCGGCCGCCAACTCCGCGAATGCAGCGGCGGCCTCCGGTGCGACCGGCCCCTGATACGCCAGCGCAATCCGCATCCCCGAGCGCGGCTTCACCACCCAGTGCGCCCCCGCGATCACCGCCTCCGCATCCAGTGTCCGCACCGGCTGTTCGATCCCCCGCGTCGACAGCCGCAGCCAGACCGAACTCCCGTCGGGCTTTTGCATATGCTCGAACGCGTGGCGGAGCAGCACCGCCAGCTCGTCCACATGCGCGGGTTCGAATGATGCCAGCCGGTCCGCCGCCATGCCGATCAGCGGCGTATTGACCGACTGGTGCTGTCCGCCCTCCGGCGCCAGCGTCAGTCCCGAAGGCGTGGAGACCAGGAGGAACCGCGCGTCCTGGTACAGCGCGTAGATGAGCGCATCGAGACCGCGGTTGACGAACGGATCGTACACGGTACCCACCGGCAGCACGCGCGCACCGGTCATCGCCGGCGCAAGCCCGGCCGCACCCAGCAGCAGGAAAAGGTTTTGTTCCGCTATGCCAAGTTCGATGTGCTGCCCTTTGGGCGACATGCCCCAGCGCTGCGCGCTCGCAAGTTTGGCGTCGCGGAACACGTCGTTGCGGGTGTGCCGGTCGAAGATGCCGCGCCGGTTCACCCAAGGGCCCAGGTTGGTGGAAACGGTCACGTCGGGCGAGGTCGTCAGCACGTGGTCGGCCAGATCGCGCAGCGCGCCCTGGCCGCGACCGATCTCGGCAAGGATCTCGCCGAAGCCAGACTGAGTGGAGACCTTGCGCCCGGCCACATGGGGCAGCGGCAACGTCGCCGGGACGGCAACAACCGGCGCCGACAGCGTCCGCCCCTCCGGCGTCAGCTTGGTCGCGAATGGACAGGCGCGCAGAAAATCAGCGAGCTCGCCCTCCGGGTCGTCCAGCCCCTCGAACCGGTCCCACTCATGGCCGGGGCGGATCCGCATTTGCTCGCGGAATCCCTCCATCTGCTCGACGGTCATCAACCCGGCATGATTGTCCTTATGACCGGCGAAGGGCAGGCCCATGCCCTTGATCGTGTAGGCGATGAAACAGGTCGGCTGATCACCCTCAGCCTCGGCGGCGCGGAACGTCTCGATCAGCGTCTCGATGTCGTGCCCGCCCAGGTTGGTCATCAGCGCACCCAGCGCCTCGTCCGACAGCGGATCGACGATCGCGCGAACGCCGCGCGAGCGCCCGAGGTCTGCCAGCACCGCCTGCCGCCACGCCGCACCGCCCTGGAAGGTCAGCGCCGAATAGAGCGAGTTCGGACAGTCGTCGATCCAGCGCCGCAACGCCTCGCCCCCCGGACGCGCGAACGCCGCCTGGAGTTTCTTGCCGTACTTGATGGTTACGCAGTTCCAACCCATGTCGCGGAACAGGCCTTCAATGCGACCGAACAGGCGGTCCGGCACGACGCTGTCGAGGCTCTGGCGGTTGTAATCGACGATCCACCACAGATTGCGGACGTCGTGTTTCCAGCCTTCGAGCAGGGCTTCGTAAATATTGCCCTCGTCGAGTTCGGCGTCACCGGCGATCGCGATATGCCGCCCGCCAGGCAGGTCGGGACGCGCGAGGCCGTGCAGGCGCACGTAGTCCGCCATCAGCGCGGCGAAGGTCGTCATCGCTACGCCCAGGCCGACCGATCCCGTCGAGAAATCGACCTCGGGTCCGTCCTTCACCCGGCTCGGATAAGGCTGCACGCCGCCGAGGCCGCGCAGCTTCTCCATGCGCTCGATGGTCTGGCGCCCGAACAGATAGTTCATCGCATGGAACACCGGTCCGGCGTGCGGTTTCACTGCGATGCGGTCCTCGGGATGCGCGACTTCGAAATAGAGCGCCGCCATGATCGAAATGACCGAGGCGCAGGATGCCTGGTGCCCGCCGACTTTTAACCCGTCGCGATTCGGACGGATGTGGTTGGCGTTGTGGATCATCCACGCCGAGAGCCACAACAGTTTGCGCTCGAGCTGGCGCAGAATGTCGATATGCCGCGTCCCGGCGGGGATCGGTGGATCGAGCGTGCGGACGGGCGTATCCATCGCTGGGCTCCAGTCTCTCAGGCGGAGGCCGGACAGCATAGCCGGTCGACCGCGCGTGCGCATCCGGATCGGCCACGAAAGGAGATGTCATGGACCATCTGCAGCGCGTGCAGCAGGAGTTCACCCGCCAGGCCAGCCAGTTCGCGACCGCTCCAGCGGTGACACGTGGCGAGCTGGTGCAGCGCTTCGTCGATGCCGTCCCTGCGGGGGCGGATTCCGTCGTGCTCGATGTGGCCTGCGGCCCTGGCATCATCACGGCAGCACTGGCGCCGCGGGTGCGCGAAGTTGTGGCGTTCGATCTGACACCGGAGATGCTGAGCCAGGCACGGCAACGCTGCACCAGCGCCGGCCTCACCAACGTCACGTTTCGCGAGGGGAGCGCAACGGCGATGCCGTTTGCCGACGCCAGCTTCGATGTCGTGGTTACCCGGCTGTCGCTGCATCATTTCCAGCATCCGGCAGAGCCGCTCGCTGAAATGTCGCGGGTGCTGAAGCCGGATGGCGCACTGGTGCTGGCAGACGTCAGCAGCTCGGAAGTGGCAGCGGAATCGGAGCTGCACAATGCGATCGAAATCCTGCGCGACCCGTCGCACGTGCGTATGTTGCCGGAATCCGAATTGCTCGACGCGATCGGCGCCGCCGGGCTGGTGGTGCAGCAGCACACGCAGTGGCACGAGGCGCGCGAATTCGAAGAATGGGTGCGCATCGTCAATGATCCCGATCGCGTTTCGCCGCTGCGCACTGTGGTACGGACCCTGGCGCGTTTGGGCCAGCACGCCGGCACCGGTTGGTCGATGGCGGATGGAAAGATCGTGTTCTTCCACCGCTGGCACTTAATTGTTGCGCGGAAGTAGTCGAGCGCCCGTTTTTGCGAGGAACGAGAGCGACGAAGCAATGCGCTGCAGACCGGCTCCGCGAAGCGGTTCAACGGCTGCATCGACGCATCCCTCTCAATGCAGGCTCGCCGCTCGTCCCGCCCCTCCCCGCTTGATCGCGCCTCGCCGTCACGTCGGTCATGGACCGGCCGACGGCACGGATCGGCCTTCACGACAGCCCTCTGGAAACCGCGGCCCGCTCGCGCCACAATCGGTTGTGAGGATTGTCCCATGCACGTCGAAACCGAACCCACCGAGCAGCTCCAACGTGCCGCCCACGCGGCCCGTGCCGCCTCGCAGGTGCTGGCCCGTACCGATACCGGTCACCGCAACGGCGGTCTCGCCGCGATGGCCGCCGCGCTACGCGCGCAGGCGCCGCAGATTCTGGCCGCCAATGCCGCCGACCTCGGCGATTGCACCGGCCCTGCCGCGTTCCGTGATCGGCTGACGCTGAACGAGGCGCGCATCGAGGCGATGGCCAAGGGCCTGGAAGATGTCGCGGCACTGCCCGATCCGCTCGGCCGCGTGCTTGCCGACTGGACCCGTCCGAACGGCTTGCGCATCCAGCGCATCGCCGCACCGATCGGGGTGATCGGCATGATCTACGAAAGCCGCCCGAATGTCGGCGCCGACGCAGCTGGCCTCTGCCTCAAGTCAGGCAACGCAGTGATCCTGCGCGGTGGCGCGGAGAGCACGCGAAGCGCGCACGCGATCAACGCCGCGCTGGTCACCGGGCTACGCTCAGTCGACTTGCCAGAGGCGTCCGTGCAAGTGGCACCCACCGCCGATCGCTCCTTCGTCGGTGCGATGCTGGCCGGTGCCGGCCTGCTCGACCTGATCGTGCCGCGGGGCGGCAAGTCGCTGGTCGAACGCGTGCGGCGTGAGGCCCGGGTGCCGGTCCTCGCGCACGCCGAGGGCCTCTGCCACACCTATATCCACGCCGCCGCCAACCCGGACATGGCGCGCCGGATCGTCCTCAACGCAAAGATGCGCCGCACTGGCATCTGCGGTGCCACCGAGACGCTGCTGATCGATCGCACCGTCGCACCCTCGCTGCTGCCCGCGATCGTCGCCGACCTGCGCGCGCTGGGCTGCGATTTCCGCGCGGACGCCGCCGCGCGCGACATCGTGCCCGACCTGTTGGCAGCCAGCGATGCCGATTTCGACACCGAATGGCTCGACGCGATCCTCTCTGTCGCCGTGGTGGACGGCGTGGACGCTGCGCTGGCGCATATCACGCGGCACGGCTCAGAACACACCGACGCCATCGTCACCGAGGACGCAGTGGCGGCGGAATACTTCCTTACCAATCTCGATTCCGCGGTCGGCCTGTGGAACGCCTCCACGCAATTCTGCGATGGCGGCGAATTCGGCTTCGGCGCCGAAATCGGCATCGCCACCGGTCGCATCCATGCACGCGGGCCGGTAGGCGTGGAGCAACTCACCACGTACCGCTACGTGGTGCGTGGCACCGGGCAGGTCCGCCCCTGAACACGCCACTGATCGATCCACTGCCCCGGTTCGGCGACCAGCGCCGCACCCGCGTTGGCTTGCTTGGCGGATCGTTCAATCCGGCGCATGCGGGGCACCGCCACGTCGCCGATCTCGCCCGCAAGCGCCTGCGGTTGGATCAGGTCTGGCTGCTGGTCTCGCCCGCCAATCCACTTAAGCCGCACGCAGGCATGGCGCCGTTCATCCAGCGCATGCTCAGCGCGCGACGCATCGGCGACGGGCGGCGCATTCTCGCCACGGGCATCGAGGCAAGCTTCGGCACGCGTTTCACCGTCGATACCCTGCGTATGCTGCGGCGTCGCTTCCCGCGCGTGCGGTTCGTATGGTTGATGGGCGCCGATATCCTGATCGAGATGCCACGATGGCAGAGCTGGGTGAAGATGCTGCACCGCATGAGCTTCGTCGTATTACCGCGTCCTGGCTATACACGCCGTGCACTTGCTGGTCCTGCCGCGCATCGTATGCGCCACGCCCGCCGGCCGGAGGACGCCGCCGCGACGCTGCCAGGCGATGCGCCCGGCTGGACCTTGCTGACCACGCCGGTAAGTGCCGTGTCCGCCACGGCGATCCGCCAAGGAGGCGTGTCATAGCCAAACCGTTGATGCCTGCCTCGCCCGCCCGCCACAAGCCGGCGCCGCGCAAGCGCGTGGCGAAGCCCGCGCTTGCCGCCGGCAAGACGCCCGGCACGCTGCGCAAGAAGACAATCGCGGCGGGGCCACAGGCGCCCCCGCCCGAACGCCGCAAGGGGCCACTGCCGTCCGCACTGGACAAACTGCAGTCGCTGATCGTCGGCAGCCTCGATGACGACAAGGCCGCCGACATCGTCACCCTGGACCTTGCCGGGAAGTCGACATTCTGCGACCGCATGGTGATCGCCACGGGACTTGTCGACCGGCAGATCACCGCGATGGCGGAACACCTGACAGAGAAGCTCCACAAGGCAGGCGTGAAACGTGTGCAGGTCGAAGGCGCCAACGGCGCCGACTGGGTTCTGATCGACGCCGGCGACATTATCGTCCACCTGTTCAAGCCCGAGGCGCGGACGACGTACGGCCTGGAAAAGATGTGGGGTGCCGAGCTCGATTAAAAGCCGCTCCCGCTCTGTGCCGGAGCCGATGCGGCGTGAAGGATTGCGGGGCGGAGTGTCGCGACCGGCACCATGCCCGACGGAGCGCGCCTACCCGCATCGCTGCGCGTCAGAACGTCTCCCGCACGGCGGGAGAGGTTACGCCGCTTCGGCCAACTGCCTGGGCCGGTAGATCGCGATATGCGTGACCCGCGCCAGCGGATCTTCGTTGTTTGCCAGCACCAGGACGTCGACTTCCACGAACTTATGACCTTTGTGCTCGTAGTTCTGCGTCACCCGCGCCCGCGCACCCAGCGTATCGCCGATCCGCGCTATGCCGAGGTTCTGCACGGTGCTGCCGACATGCATCCACGCAGGCAACACCACATTATGTGACAGCACCCAGTTACAGCAGCGCAGAATTGTGCCGGGATGCACGATGCCTTCCCGCGCATAGAGCGGATCCGTCTCGCGCGTATCCTGCAGATCCTGCGCGTGATACGCCGCATCGACCCGCAGCGGATTCATGCCTAACCAACGCCCCACGGGCAGCGAGCGCTCGTCCGCCGGCGTCCGCGCATCATGCACCGGTGGCGTCGCGGCCTGAAAATCCGCCGGTGACACCCGAGCCACAGCGGGAGAGAGCGCCGCACGGCCGGTGGCGCACAAGATGCTCTGGCTGGTGACTTTCAGTTCCAGGCCCTCGGCGTCCTCCTCGGCGGTGATCTCGGCGATGTCGCCTTCATAGACCGGTTTGCTGAACCGGCAGTCGCCCGTGCCGCGTTCCAGCCAGGCGCGGCCCCAGCGTTGCACCGGCAGATGCGTCATGTAAGCATAGACATGCACACCGCCGACCAGGCCGCCGCGAAAGCCGAAGCGCTTCGCCGTGGCATCGTCGTGGATCTTGTTTTCCGACGCCTTGGCCGTGTTGTAAGCCGAAACATGATACGGCGGCAGGGACGACATCGCGGTGGTTCCTCGCGTTCAGATGGCGATGACGGCACGCGGCCCCGCCATCGACGATTCGGGTGGGTGATGCCCGGCCAAGCTGGATTTGTTCCGTAGCATCTGCGTTCTTGCACTTGGCAAAGCCTATCCCATGCGTACCGCCGCGAGAAGCCGCGGCGAAGGCACTTTGGCCACGCGCTTGGGACGCGAGACGGAGATCTGCTCATAAAGGTCTTGCAAGATGCTGAGCAAGGGCAGCGCTCGACCGACTGATCCGGGCCCGATCCGAAGCAGGTGACGGCACCGGCGCACGAGACAGGGATCGATCGCATTGCATCGCGCGGCACCCGTCGTCCGAACCGCACGTGCTTGGCGCAGGTCATGCGACCTCTCGTCACATCGACCCATATCCGAACGTCGCCCGCGACGGCTGCATCAGGAAGCGTCAACAGAGGGTGGCGGGCAGGGCGATCGGAAACTTCCGTGCAAGCAACGTCGAGCGCGCCGCCTGCCTTATTTACGCTTGCTGCGCAGCCATGTCGCGCCGTTGAGCGCCGCGTCGCCGGACCGGGCCGAGTACAAACAGCGCGGCCAGCACGACAACGAAATTCATCGCCGCAGCCGCCATGAAGACGGCGTGCCACCCTCCGGTTTCGGCCTTCAGCACGTTTGCCAGCGGCACCAGCCACGCCGATGTCCCCTTTGCGGTATAAAGCAACATCGCGTTGGTCGTGGCGAAGCGCGTGCCGAACAGATCAGTGCAGGCGGAGGGGAACAGACTGAAGATTTCGCCCCAGGTGAAGAAGATCAGTGCCGCGCAGAGTACAAACGGCCATGGCGTGTGGCCGTAATAGGCCAGCAGCAGAAAAGCACAGCCACCAAGGGCGAATGCGATCGCCATGGTGCTTTCCCGGCCGATATGATCTGAGACCCAGCCAAAGAAGGGGCGCGCGACGCCATTCATCACGCTGTCCACCACGATCGCGACCGATAGCACGTTGGCGCCGAGAAACAGGGTTACCTTCGACAGACCGAAGTCCTTGGCGATGGGCGCGATCTGCGCCGTGGCCATCAAGCCGCTCGCCGAGATGAGAACGAACATCACGTACAGCAGCCAGAACACGGGCGTGGCCAGCATCTGGCCGGGTGTATAGCTGACCGCAGTTTGCGCTACCTTCGGTGGCGCGGTTTGTGGGACCTCGCCCGTGATCGGCGCGCGCATGATCGGCGCAATCAACACAAGGATCACGCCCTGGCCGACGCCGAACCAGAAGAAGGCACTTTGGTAGCCGGCATTCTCGATCAGCATCCGGATCGGGATGAGCGTGAGCGCCGCCCCCGCACCGAACCCTCCGGCGGTGATACCGACCGCAAGGCCCCGCCGGTCGGGAAACCATTTTACCGCGTTGCCCACGCAGGTGGCATAGATGGCGCCCGCGCCGGTGCCGGATAATGCCGCAGCAATATAGAGCGTCCGCAACGAACCGGCATAGGAATCAAGCACCCACGCCAGTCCCACCAGCATCCCTCCGAACGCGACCATGAGGGGCGGCCCCCGGCGCGCGCCCAGTGTGTCGACGATCCAGCCCTGGATCGGTGTTAACCATGTCTCCGTGGCGACGAAGATGGAGAACGCCACCTGGATGCTGGCGATGCTCCAGCCATGCGCGGCGTGTATCGGGTTGACGAACAGCGTCCAGGCATATTGTAGATTGGCGATAAGAATCATGCAGACTAAGCCGAGCCAAAGCTGCGACCATCGGTCCGCCGCGACCATCCTGCTATCTGATGGCATGGCGCTGTCTCCCGGACGATTGTTGTTGCTGCACCGATGGTCCCACAATCATAAGTCCAGGAAAAGCCCCCGCATTTCTTGCTGGTTGCCAAGCTTGCCGATATCGCAATGCAGCACGACGGTGTGAACAGCGCCGCCTACGCCGGGGCGAACACGCCTTCCCGCCCGGGCTCCGGCGCCACCGCAAGAACCGCCGGTTGCTTAGCAAACTTCGGGTCGTGTTGCAGCACCGGTAGTACCCTG
The DNA here is from genome assembly GCA_030037665.1 of Acetobacteraceae bacterium. Lineage (GTDB taxonomy): Bacteria > Pseudomonadota > Alphaproteobacteria > Acetobacterales > Acetobacteraceae > JASHVB01. The sequence goes on along the minus strand of JASHQG010000119.1, from coordinate 126 downwards.
TCAGCGAACAGGCGCATGCTGAACTCAGCCTCCTCGTGCGGCATGCCACCAAAGGCGAATTCGGTGATCAGGTGATCGAGCCCGGTCAGGCTCTGCAACTCAGCGATCTTCTCGACGCAGTCATCG
>JASHQG010000016.1 GCA_030037665.1 Acetobacteraceae bacterium | reverse complement strand
CGGGCCGGACCGCAACCCACCGGTCGGCCGCTGGCCGGCGACGTCGCACGCGCACCCGATGGCACGACCGGTCCCGCGCTTCATTCCCCTGCCGCGCGTTGACTCTCTGGTCCCGCCCGCTATAACCCCGCTCTCCGGCCGCCGGGCAACCGCGCGGCCCGCTGTGTTCTGGGAAGTCGACAGATGTTCGCAGTCATCCGCACCGGCGGAAAACAGTATCGCGTGACACCGAACGCGTTGCTGAAGGTGGAGAAACTGGACGCCGAGCCCGGCTCGACGGTCGTCTTCACCGACGTGCTCGCCGTGGCCGTGAACGGCGGTCTGACGCTGGGCGGGCCGACTGTGCCCGGCGCCTCGGTTACCGCGACGGTCATCGCCCAGGACCGGCTGGACAAGGTCATCATCTTCAAGAAGCGCCGCCGGCAGAACAGCCGTCGGAAGAATGGCCATCGCCAGCCCGTGACGGTGCTACGTGTCGCCGGTATCGGCGCCAATGGGGAGATCTACACCGCCGACCCAGCGCCGACAGACCCGGTCGCGCTCGAGGCGGCAGAACCGCAGACCGTCGTGTTCGACGAAAGCCCCGAGAACGTCCCGGCCCCGATCACCGAATCCGACCCCGCGGCGCCGCAGGAGTAACAGGCGATGGCACACAAAAAGGCAGGCGGCTCCTCGCGTAACGGCCGCGACACAGAAGGCCGGCGCCTCGGAATCAAAAAGTTCGGCGGTGAGAGCGTGATCGCCGGAAATATCATCATCCGTCAGCGCGGCACCAAGTGGCATCCGGGCCAGAATGTCGGTCTCGGCCGCGACCACACCATCTTCGCGCTGATCAACGGCAACGTGGAATTCGCTCGCAAAGCGAAGGACCGCGTGCACGTCTCGGTCCGACCATTGCCGACGGCTGCCGAATAGGTCGCTACGGTCCGTCGCGTCTGTCTGCCAGCGGGGGTCGGCGGCAGCCGGCCCCCGTTCTATATGGCTGTCGGCCCAGGTCAGCCCGCCGCTCGTCACCGCGGGCCGGTTCCGGTCATTCGTGAGGCCTCATGAAGTTCCTCGACCAGGCGAAGATCTATCTGCGGTCCGGCGACGGCGGCGACGGCGTGGTCGCGTTCCGCCGCGAGAAGTTCATCCCGTTTGGCGGTCCCGACGGTGGCGATGGCGGCAAGGGCGGCAACATCGTTCTCGAGGCGCAGTCCGACCTGAACACACTGATCGACTTCCGCTACACGCAGCATTTCCGCGCAAAGAAAGGCGGCAACGGATCAGGCAGCGACCGCACCGGCGCCGGTGCGCGGGACGTCGTGATAAAGGTCCCGGTCGGCACCCAGGTGCTGGCCGAGGACCGCGAAACCCTGCTGGCCGACATGGACGCACCAGGCAAGCGCGTGGTGCTGCTGCAAGGCGGTGAGGGTGGATTTGGCAATACGCACTTCAAGTCCTCGACCAACCGCGCCCCACGCCAGGCGACCAAGGGCTGGCCGGGCGAGGAACGCTGGGTCTGGCTGCGACTGAAGCTGATCGCCGATGTCGGGTTGGTGGGACTGCCTAATGCCGGCAAATCGACGTTCCTCGCACGCGTATCCGCGGCGCGGCCGAAAATTGCTGACTACCCCTTCACGACGTTGCATCCGCAGTTGGGCGTGGTGCGACTTTCCAACTCCGAGGAGTTCGTGATCGCCGACATCCCCGGCCTGATCGAAGGCGCGCACGAAGGCGCCGGCCTCGGCGACCGTTTCCTCGGGCACGTCGAGCGCTGCGCCGCGCTGCTGCATTTGGTCGACGGCGCGGCCGGCGACGTGGTGAAGGCGTGGCGTTCCGTGCGTGAGGAGCTAGAGGCCTATGGCGGCGGACTGGCTGAGAAGCCGGAGCTGATCGGCTTGAACAAGGCAGATGCGATGACACCGCGCGAGGCCGCGGCACGGCTGGCTGCCCTTCGCAAGGCGTCGGGGCATGCGGTGATGCTGTTGTCCGGCGTGACCGGTCAGGGTGTTCCTGAAGTGCTGCGCGAACTCTCCCGCGTCGGCAAAGCGGAAGAAGAGCGGGTGAGCGAACGTCATGTCGCACCCGCATTCTGAATCCCCTCTGCTCATGGGCGAGAAAATTTCGTTCGTCGCGGCGCAGCGTATTGTGGTGAAGATTGGCAGCGCACTCGTCGTGGATGCCGACGAAGCCGCGCCGCGCGCCGCGTGGCTGGCCGGCGTCGCTGCCGACATCGCCGATCTGCGTGGCCGTGGCGTCGATGTGATCGTTGTTTCCTCCGGCGCCATCGCGCTCGCACGCCGCACTCTTCGCCTGCCCCGTCGCCGCCTTCACCTGGAGGAACAGCAGGCCGCAGCCGCGGTCGGTCAGATCCGGCTTGCTCAGGCCTGGAGTGAAGCGCTGTCTGCGTGCTCGCTCACCGCTGCGCAGCTTCTGCTGACACTGGACGATACCGAAGACCGCCGCCGCTACCTGAACGCCCGTGCCACGCTGAGCATGCTGCTCCAGCTTGGCTGCATCCCGGTGATCAACGAGAACGATACCGTGGCGACGACGGAGATCCGCTTCGGCGACAACGACCGTCTCGCCGCGCGTGTCGCCCAGATGATGCAGGCGGACCAACTCATCCTCCTTTCCGACATCGACGGCCTCTACACGGCCGATCCCCGGCGCGACCCGTCAGCGCAGCATCTCGACGTCGTTGCGGCGATCACCCCTGAGATCGAGGCGATGGGCGGCGAGCCGCTGCCCGGCTACTCCTCCGGCGGCATGCGTACGAAGCTGGCGGCGGCCCGAATCGCCACGCAGGCAGGCTGCGCTATGGCGATCACGCTTGGTGATGTCGATCGCCCGTTGCGGGGCCTGGCCTCCGGCGGGCGATGCACCTGGTTCTTACCGGCACCGGAAGGGAGGTCGGCGCGCAAGCGCTGGATCCTGGGTGCGCTGGCCCCGCTCGGCACGCTCACGATCGACGCAGGCGCGGCACGCGCCCTGAAGGCGGGGCGCTCGCTGCTGCCTGCCGGAGTACGCACCGTGCACGGCACGTTCCAGCGCGGCGACGCCGTCATCGTCGCCGGACCCGATGGGGTGCCACTGGCGCGCGGCCTGTCCGCTTATGCGAGTTCGGACGCGGAGCACATCATCGGGCACCGCTCGGATGAGATCGAAGCGATTCTCGGCTGGCGCGGACGCGACGAAATCATCCATCGCGACGATCTCGTGTTGTTGTAGGGCAGTCCGGTCACTCCTCCGCCGACGGCAAGCCGAGAAACTTTGTTCTTGATCGCCGCCGGCCACAGGCACCGCGCCATGACGGACAAGGCTTGCCCACGTGCATCCACGCGCTAGTCTCGCCATCCAGACGCCGGTGGCCCGCAAGGGCTGAAACGGGAACTGCCGAAACGGCAGGCTGCCCCCGCAACTGAGCGCGGCGAGTGCGGTTCCCACGTGCCATTTGCCGAGAGGCAGAGAAGGCGGGGCCGGTGCGATGACCCGCGAGCCAGGAGACCGGCCGGCGTCGAGACTGCGCGCGCGCATCCGGGCGGGGTGTACCGGTGCAACGGGGAGAAACCCGCAGGCGGGCCGTCGATCCACGGATTGATGGAGGACCCGCATGCGCGCCATGCCCGCGCTGCTGGCCGCGGTCTTGGTGACGCCCGCCATTGCGCCCGCATTGGCCGATGACACGCTGTCCCCGGTTGTTGTCACCGCGACACGCATTCCGACGGCGCAAGCCGACATTCCCGCCGGCGTGTCGGTGGTGGACGACAGTACGATGGAGGTACGCGATTACAACACGCTGACCGACGCGCTGTCGGCGATTCCCGGCATCTACGTCGCGCAGTCGGGCGGGCCAGGCGGCAATGCCAGTGTTTTCATTCGCGGCACCAATTCCGACCACGTGCTGGTCCTGCTGGATGGCATGCCCATCAATGATGCGGCGGATTCGTCCGGCGCGTTCAATTTCGGGACCGATACACTACCGGACATCGAACGCATCGAGGTAATCCGTGGACCGATGGCCGCGTTGTATGGTTCGGGTGCGATCGGCGGGGTGATCAACCTGATCACCCGTCGTGGCGACGAGCCCGGCGTGCATCTAGAGACCGATCTCGCCGGCGGTTATCCGGCGCAGGTGCGTGGCAGCGCCGTGCTGTCAGGCATTGAAGGGCCGCTCGACTACGCGCTGACCGTCGCATCGCAGTCACAACGCGGCTGGGACTCGACGCCACAGCGTGAGTCGATCTACACCGGCACACCGCAGGGTTATCGCTCCCGGCTGGTGACCCTGAACCTCGGCTACACGGTCGTGCCCGGCACGCGACTGTCGCTGCTGCTGCGCGGGCGTGAATCGATATTCGGCTTCAACGAACTCGGCGATCCGACGTTCGACATGTCGAACGCAACTGGCTGGGATTCGTCGATGCTCGGGCGCATCGGCGTCACGTCCAAGCTGTTTGGCGGCACCTACCAGACCAGCTTGTACCTGGGACGGCTGCAGGACGACCGGCGCTATTTCGAGCCGTTGAACCTGGCCGACCCGAATCTGGCAATGGTCGATGACCGTTACCACAGCTACCGCACCGATCTGCAGTGGAACAACACGGTGCACCTGGATGACCTGCTGCACGTGGCGGCGATGTCAGCGACCGATGCGACATTCGGGTACGAATACACAGCCGACAACATCAAGTTGCGGACAAACAGTTCGTTTGCCGGATTTCCGTATGCACAGAATGCGACCGCAGCGCAGACGGATGACGCGGCCTATGCCGGATTGCAAACCACGCTCTGGCAGCGTCTCACGATGATCGGTCAGGTGCGGCAGGACTGGATAGGTCCGAACACGCCGACGACCTGGCGGTTCGGCGGGGTCGTACATGCACCGGAGATAGACACGAATTTCAAGGCTGCGTACGGCACGGCGTTCCGTGCCCCGTCGCTGTTCGACCGGTTCGGCGTGGATTCGTCGGGCTATGTCGGCAACCCGAACTTGCGGCCCGAAAGCGCGCAGGGCTGGGAGGCGGGATTCACCACGACAGTGCCGGCACTGCATCGCGCCGACTTCGTCACATTTGGTGCGACCTATTTCAACGAGCAGGTGAACAATCTGATCGTGGCGGTGGATACGGCGACGGTAGATACGGCGGAGAATATTGGCTCGGCGCACATGCAGGGCGTGGAGACAGAATTGACGCTGCATCCTGCAGGCTGGCTGTTGTTGCAGGCGGCGTGGACTTACACCTACGCGCGCGATGCTGACGACAATTCACCACTGCTGGTCCGACCCGCTCATTCCGCGTCGCTTAACGCGACGATTACGCCGATACCGCGGCTGACTATCGCGCTAGCGATACTTTACACGGGTGCATTCCAGGATTTCCTTGTGAATGATGGCGGCTTCAGCACAGGGGATATTGTTACCTCGCCGCATGGGCTGATCACCAATCTGACGGTGACCTACGACGTGGCGCCCAAGGTTCAGGTCTATGCGAACGGGACGAACCTCTTTTATTCGAAGTTCGAGCCGGTGAACGGCTACCAGACCCCGGGTCCGACGTTCATCGCCGGGGTGAGGCTGAAGCTGTAAGAACCTCTCCTTCGCAGGTCGCCGGCGCACATTCCGGGTTCTCGCAAGCAGCGCGCGGCTCAAGCTCCCACACCGCGGTTGTGCGTTGCGCGAGCAAGAGCTCCATCGTGGTGCGCGGCCTGTCCGGCGTGACCTGCGGACCAGGTAAACCGTCGCCCGTGATGGCGCCCTGACCGAGGCAGGCGATCACATCACCGGTTGGATCACCACCGTTGTCGGGACGGATCGGGATGATGCGGCAGAGTGCACGCGCAATCCGGCAGGCAGGTTCTCGATTGAATCGACCGGCTGCGGCGGCAACGCGCAGTTGGCCGAGGGCTGCCAGGGCAGCAGACTCAGAAGCGTCAGCGAATCAAGATCGCTGCGGTGGGTGGCGATGATCGAAGTCCGTCAAATCCCTGCTGGCGACAATGGAATAAGTAAATGCACGTGCCGGGTCCGGTCGGAATTGCCTCGCCACTCCGTCCACGCTGCGTCTCTGCCACGGTGTTGGCATTGTGCAGCGCAACGAGCTGGCAAGGGATAGAAAGTAGCTAACGCTGCTACCCACGACGATGTCCCAGTGGGGCACTCGCACTGTCCTGGTCGTCATGACGGTACGCAGCCAGTCGCCGATACAGCGTCGCACGCGATATTCCGAGCGCCTGCGCGGCCTGCCTCGCGCTGCCATGGGCGACCATCATCGCCGTTAATATCATGGTCTTTTCCTGACTACGAAGCCTGCCTTGGGGCGCCGTGCCAGGGCCCTCCGGCACGAGTAACGCAGGATCGAGCCGCCCGTCCGGCGACAGCGTGACCATCCGCGTCAGCATGCTCCTGAGCTCGCGCACGTTCCCTGGCCAGTCGTGGGCGTGAAGGCGGGCCAGGATAGTATCATTCGTGGTGCGATCCACGGCGACCTCGGGGGCGATCTGTCTCAGCAGCGTGGGGACGAGCCACGGCAGATCCGCCAGCCGCTCGCGTAACGGCGGTAGCGACAATACGGCGCAGTTCAGACGATAAAACAGGTCGGCACGGAAGCGACCTTCTGCGACCTCCTGGGCCAGCGTCTTACTGGTTGCCGCGATCACTCGCACGTCAACAGGTCGAACAACGGTATCTCCAAGCCGCGCAATCTGTCGCTCCTCGACCGCACGTAGCAGGTACGGCTGTAGGTCCAACGGCATGTCCCCGATCTCGTCGAGGAACAGCGTGCCGGTATGCGCTTGCTCGAACCGGCCGGGGGCGCCGCCGCGGCGGGCGCCGGTGAAGGCACCCTCGACGTAGCCAAATAATTCACTGGCGATCAGCTCGCGTGGCAGGGCTGCACAGTTGACTGCGACGAACGGCGTATCGGCATCCGGCCCAGCGCGATGGATAGCGGCTGCGAGCAGGTCCTTACCGGTGCCGGTCTCGCCTTGCAGCAGCAACGGCGTACGAGACGCCGCGAAGCGCTGCGCCAGGGCCAGCAGCCCGCCTAACGAGGGTGAGGTGTCGAAAATCGCCCGCAGGGACGGCGCGAGCGCAGCGGGAGCTGGTTTGGGGGCAGGGGGTGATGGCAGCCGCAGGATCGCGCCAATGCATTCGCCCATGTCGATCAGCGGCGTCAGGCACTCACGCCTCATGGCGTTCGGCAGATTCGGAAACAGGCCGCTCATCAGACTGTCGGCGTTGATGCCGGGCAGCTGCCGGCCAGGTTGCAATGAGACGCCTTCGATCTGTGCGCTGGGGGTTGCCTTCACGACCCGTCCGCGCCGGTCGAGCAACACCACCTCGCCACTGTGGGGCTTGTGGTCCGCATACAGCTCGAACAAGCGCGCCCGCGCAATCAATTCGTATTGCGTCAGCAAGGCGTGGATGCGATCAGCCATTGCCATGACGAACGCTCCTGCGTGCGTAAGCGCCGCGCTGGCCGGCCCTGTCACGTCGATGACGCCGAGGATCGAGCTGTCAGCCGGATCCTGAATGGGTACCGCCGTACAGCTCCAGGGTTTACCCGCTTCGCAAAAATGTTCCTGGCCGTGAATCTGCACCGGCCGACACAACGCGAGTGCTGTGCCGACTGCATTGGTTCCGATCTGGTGTTCGTGCCAGGCAGCGCCCGGGACCGCGTGGTTAGACGCCAGCCGCTCGGTCAGCACGCGATCGCCTTCGACCGCGAGGAGGATGCCGGCCGCATCACTCGCAACCAGCACCGATCGTGTCTCCGACAGATAGGCGGCAATCGGCGGCAAGGTGGCCTGCACCGCCATGCGTAGTTGTCGATGGTCGTGACCGTCGAGTGTTACGCCGGGAATCTCAGCCGCCCGCAGGCCGGGATTGACGCCGAATGCCTGGCATCGTCGCCAGGAATCCAGCACGAGGTCGCGCACCGCGGTCGGTCCGATCGGGTAAGCAGCGATCAGGCGGTCCCAGGCCCGCGCCACGAGACGTGAGTATTCGCGTGAATAGATTTGCGGATTGCCGATCGCGTCCATGGCGAACGATTCCTCCCGCCGGCGGTTAAACCGCTGTTCTGGTTGCTGGACTGGCTGACGAAAACGCGAGCGGTAGGCCAGACGCTGCCAATCTAAGTCTCCGCGGCATGCCGGTAAACCAGAGGTCTCCGTGTCAAACTGAGACAAGCGCGACAGAAGCGTCTCAGGTTGAGACGGCAGCGATGATCGGCAGGGCCGCAGACAGCGGCCCCAAGTTGCGACGTGAGCATGGCACGCGGGTTGCTTGCCTGCGCTGCCGAACCGCAGCAGCAGCAAGACCAGGAGGAGACCCATGCTGGAAATCGGAGTGTTCAATAACGGAGCATCGAGTCTGCCGGTCGTCACCACGAGCGACGGCGTTACCCTCAACGACGGCACGCTGAAGGAAGTGCACGAGGCCGCGCAACGGACGCTCGTGAATCAGGTGCGCCAGGGCATTCTGGCAGAGAAGCTCGGTTACCAGTCGTTTTGGCTGACAGAGCACCATTTCCAGCCGGAAGGCGCGGAGATGAGTCCCAATCCATTGATGATCCAGATGGCGATCGCGGCGCACACGAAGCGTATCCGCCTGGGGCAATGCGCAAACATCATCGTCTGGCATCACCCGGTCAGGTTCGCCGAGCAGGTGGCCTTGCTTGATGTGATCAGCGGCGGTCGCGTTGAATGCGGACTGGGCCGCGGTTATCAGCCACGCGAGAACGAAGTGCTGGGCCGTCCGTACGGTTCGACGATCCAGGACCAGGAGCGTAACCGCCGGTCGTTTGAAGAGGCGGTCGCGCTGGCCGTGAAATGCTGGACCGAACCATCGTTCAGTCACCGTGGCGAGAATTTCTCAATCCCGCCAACCTACACGAAGTGGAACCACAAGCAGACAATCGCCTATTTCCAGCTTGAAAAGGTGGAGCGGAAGCTGGAGGACGTGATCGCGCTTGGCGCGCCGGACATGTATTCCGCCGGCAATCCCGTGCAGGCGACCACGACGACACTGAAGGAACTGCAGGTGTTTCCGCAGCCGCTCCAGAAGCCGCATCCGCAGTTGTGGGAACCGCTCACCAGCCCGCGATCGATTAAATGGGCAGCGGAGCATGGCCTCAACGGCGTGTGCATCGTCGAGCCGAACGATCGGATGCGGCGCAACATCGACATGTACTACGAGGCGGCAGCAAAGGCGAACTGGCCTGACATGCACAATCGCGGTCAGTTCAGATACGGTTGGGATGCTCAAAAGCGGCGTGGAATCATGACCAGCCGGTACATCCACATCACCAATTCCAAGACAGAGAAGCGCGATATGGAACGGGCGGCGGCGGCTATCGAGCTGCAGTTCGACTATTATGGCCCGTTCGGCTTCGGTGCCGTGGTGGCGCGGCTGGACGAGCCCATGTTCGACCTCACTAAAAAGGTTACTGCCAGCATGTTGCGCGAGCGCGAGATCGCAATCCAGGGGTCGAAGCAGTTCGTGATCGACAAGATCATGAAGATGAAAAAAGAGTGCGGCTATGAGGATTTCGCATTTCTCGGCTGGTTCGAGCTCGGCGGATTCGAAGGCGCCGAGATTGAGGAGCAAATGCAGATCTTTGCCGAGGAGGTAATGCCGGTGATCGCGCGTGAGTGCGGCGGTAAGGTTGATCTGCCGGCGGTAGGCCTCAATTTCGCGGGCTGATCCGCACAACGGATAAGGAACAATGACCGCCGCGCCGATACGCCGCAGGCGGTACGCCAATACGTGGAGATCAGCAATGGCCAGCAGGCAGAGCGAGGCACTCAAGGTCCTGTATCGATCCTGGATCGATGCCTTGGGCGCAAACCCTGAGATGCCGCTCGACGAGTTGCGGCGCATGTTCGAACACTGGGGCGACGTGACAGCAGAGCCAGGAGGCGTCGATTATCTCGAAACAGACGCGGGTGGCGTCCCCGCCCTCTGGGCGGCGCCGAAAGGATGTCAAGCCGATCGTGTGCTGCTTTGCGCGCACGGGGGTGGCTATGTCACCGCCTCAATGTACACGCATCGGAAAGTGTATGGCCACTTTGCCAAGGCGATCGGCTGCCGCGCATTGATTGTGCATTACGGGCGAGCGCCGGAGAACCCACATCCCGGCCCGGTAGACGACATGGTGAAGGCGTACGGGTGGTTAATAGAGTCGGGGATCGGGCCGAAGCACATCGCCTTCACTGGCGATTCTGCTGGCGGTGGCCTGGCTGTCACGACGATGTTGCGTGCCCGCCAGAGGGGCATGCCGCTGCCAGCCGCGTCGATACCCCTATCGCCATGGCTCGACATGCAGGCCACCGGCAGCACATTCAAGAGCAACGCGGAGAAGGATGTGCTGGTCTCGGCACCGATCATTCAGACGATGGCCAGTACGTTCCTCGGGGACAACGGCAAACCTGATGACCCGCTGGCCAACCCGCTGCATGCGGATCTCACTGGCCTGCCGCCACTCCTCATTCAGGTCGGCGCGGACGAGACGCTGCTCGATGACAGTCGGGCTCTGGCCGCGGCGGCGCGCCGCGCCGGGGTCGATGTCACGCTCGAGGAGGAGCCGGACATGCAACATGTGTATCAGTTCCTCGCCGGCGTCGCGCCGGAAGCGGACGCGGCGATCGGACGGATGGCGCGCTGGGTGCGGCCGAAGCTTGGATTGGCGTGAACGGCCGCGAGCCGGGTTTCTCGACCGCGTGAAGCTTGCGATCCTTCGGATCCTTGATCGTGGCTGCGATGCGATGGCGCCGGCGGTTGCAAAAGGCCGAACACGCGATCTCGTGCTCCCGCGGGGTCTGCATAGTGCGTGCAGACCCCGCGTCAGCCTGCCGATTCAGCCGAGTCCGCGCGGATCAGGATATTCTCCTGCCCGAGATCGAGGGATGGGATCGGAATAACGTCATCCCGACCGCTCGACCGCCGGTGTTTGGTCTGGTTACGGGTGGGACCGCAGCCAAGGCCAATCGCGCTAAATCGGCCTGTCGCTCGGTTCCCGTCTTGCCAAGCGCGCGTGCAAGATGCGTGCGGGCCGTCTCGCGCTTGATACCAAGCCGCTTCGCAGCGTCGTCCAGTCTGCAGCCATTCGCCAGCAGCGCCGTCAGCGCAGCCTCGCGGGCTGTCAGGCCGAACAGAGACATCAGAACGTTGACGTCGGAACCGACCGCTTGCGCCGGGTCGGCGATCAGCAGCAATACAACGGGGGTGCCGGAGAGCTGCCAGAATGACTCGCGTGGCAGCGGGATGATACTGACGGATAACGGGTATGGTGCGTCATGCCGTGGCAGCGCAATGTGAGCGCCGAGCCGGACACCATCGCTGTCGCCGTCCGTAGCCAGGCGGATGGCGCGCCCCAGGGTACCGGACACAGCGGGTGCTGAAACGCCTGAGTGCGACAGTGTCAGTCCGTCGCGTGCCGCGTCCAGCTGCCGCGCGGTCCGGTTGGCGAACACCAGGTGGCCGCGTTGGTCCAGCATGACCACACCGCAGCGCAGTGTGTCCAAGACGGCCTCCCACGCGGTGCGCACCGACTGTCCCTCGGTCAAACGGTATGAAGCCTCGCTCGCGCGGCGGAGGTGTGGTGCCAGCCAGGCGAGCCCGCGGAGCTGTTCCCGGTCATAGGGCTCGCCGCGCGGTCCGCGGTTCACGCTCAGCCATTCGACCGTGCCATGTCGCTGCGTGATCACCAGACCGGCCATGAAATACAGGCCATTGGGCCGACAGTATTCGTTGAAGTAATAGCCTTGCCTGAATATTTGGTCGTCAACCAGCGTTTGGTGTGGCAGCGGCTCGCCGGCCGAATGTTTCAACAACCCTCTGAAGAGCTCATTGCGTGCGGCGAAACCGCCGTCAAAGTATCGCGGCTGGTCAGCGCGATCATAGCCTATCGCAGTGCGCGTTCCGGTCCCGTTGGTCGTGTGCTGGAGGTTGTAAGACGCCGATTCCGCCTTACACAGGCGACGCATGGCGTCGAGCGCGTTCAGCCACTTCGCCGGCTCAAGTGCCGCTGCGTAAATGGCATCTATGGTCCTTACGCGCTCCGAGTCTCGTGTCATGGAAAGCGTCGCATTGGATGAACCGGTAATTCGCACCATTATCGCAACGAATCGCGGTTTGTGCAATCGCTTTGCGCCTTGGGGAGCAACTGCGTCTGCTGACCAGTCGGGGTCCTGGTCAGCGCATGGCTCAGGTGAATCCGTACCGTCCTCTGCGCGATGCCCGTCCGGTGCGGGGCATCCGAGAGGCCCCGCGCATCGACCATCAACATCAACAGTCTCGCATCAGCGCGGACGGTCCGAGAGGCGCTCGTCCGTACGGGCCCTTGTTCGAGGCAGCCTCGTGCGATGGCCGGTTCGTTATCTGCCGGACTTGGGAAACGCGGACGGAGCAGCACGAGACTGCCAGATGCAGCGGGACACACTTCGCATTTGCGACGTGCAGCCGGACACCATCAGCACCTGCCCATCCGAATCAGAGCGTCGGCTGTCGAGCAATTTCAATTTTTGTGCGGCGTTTATCCCCCAAACGGGGGACGCGCGAGGGGCGCTTTTGTCGCACTCTGGGGGCACACCGCGAGTAGGAGAACCGGATATGTCGTCGATCACCGAGATTGCCCAGACGTTCTTCGCGGCATGTGAGGCGGGGAAGGGTTGGAG
>JASHQG010000118.1 GCA_030037665.1 Acetobacteraceae bacterium | reverse complement strand
ATCCAGGCCCCACCGCTCGGCGCCTTCCACGATTTCGAAAGCCTGGGCGAACGCTTGCGCGTCTGACCGCCCGGGCAGGGACGGAAACTCGTGGAAGATGCCAAACTCCATGGACAATCGCTCCCTATCGTCTGCCCGGAGCCTAAGCCGCGGCGGCGGGCAAGGGAAACGCGCACCGGTGGTGGTCTTGCCGTCGTCGCCGCGATGGCCAAGATCGCGCGCATGCGTCGATGGATCAGCCGAACCTGTGCCGTCGGTCGTTGCAAGGCGCGCCCCGCCCTGGCAATGACCGCCATGCGGTCGGCCGACACGGCCAACCGCGTGAGAGGGCCTCATCTGCTACAGGGCGCGACATCGCACCGATCGTCAGCCACCGATGAACACGGATGGTGGCGAACGGGCTGCCTTCCGACTGGCCCCTCGACCGCGAGCAACCAGATGCCGCGCATGCGAAGACGCACGCGCCTGCCTCCCGACGTCGCATCTGCGTCGATCTCAATTCATTCGCGGTTCGCCTTGATGGCGGGGCAGCCTGCAGCCACAGGCGAACCAGGACGGGAGCGCGCCCGTGCCGCGTGACCGTGCTCAGGTTCCGCCGGCGACGATCGTCGAGGCGCTGCATCGCATGCGCCTCGTGTTTCCCGGTGTGGCGGTCAGCGGAGAACGTCTCGCGGGCGGGGTCTCTTCTGACATCTGGCGCATCGATCTGCCCACGGGGCCGATCTGCGTGAAGCGTGCACTGGCGAAGCTCCGCGTTGCCGCGGACTGGCGCGCGCCCATCGAGCGGAACCGCTTCGAGGCCGCCTGGATGGTGAGAGCCAACGCTGCGGTTCCCGGCGCTGCGCCGGAACTGCTGGGCCAGGACGAAGAGAGCGGGGCGCTCGCCATGCAATACCTCTCGCCTCTCGATCATCCGCTGTGGAAGACAGAGCTTCGCGATGGACGTGCCGACCCGGCTTTTGCCGCAGCGGTCGCAACACGTCTGGCTGGCATCCACGCCGCGACCGCTGCCGATCCGACGGTCGCCGCCGCGTTTCCGACCGATGCGATCTTTTTCGAGATCCGTCTGGAGCCCTACCTGCGCGCCACCGCCACTGTCCACGCCGATCTCGCATCGCGGCTCGAGGCCCTGATCGCGGCGACCCAGGCGAACCGGCGCGCTCTGGTGCACGGCGACGTCAGTCCGAAGAATATCCTCGGAGGCGCACGAGGTCCCGTGTTTCTCGATGCGGAATGCGCCTGGTGGGGCGATCCCGCATTCGATCTTGCCTTCTGCCTGAACCATCTCTTGCTGAAATGTCTGTGGACGCCGGCGGCCACGCCCGGCTTTCTTGCCTGTTTCGATGCTCTCGCCGCGGCCTATATCCGGCGCATCACCTGGGAACCTCCGCACACTCTTGAGGCCCGCGCCGCGCATCTGCTCCCGGGCCTCTTCCTGGCCAGGGTGGATGGCAAATCGCCGGTCGAGTACATCACCGCCGAGGCGGACAAGGACCGCGTGCGCCGCACCGCGCGCGCTTTGCTGATGCAGCCGGCGAATCGACTGACCGCCATTCGCGACGCCTGGAGCAGGGAACTCGCCGCATGAAGGAAACTGAGATCGCCTATGTGCATGGCCGGCGCGTCTGGGACAGCCGCGGCCGCCCGACCGTCGAGGCCGACGTCTTGTTGGAGAGCGGCGCAGTCGGCCGCGCGATCGCCCCGGCCGGCGCATCCACCGGCACCGGCGAGGCGCTCGATCTGCGCGATGGCGGAACGGCGTTCGGCGGCTACGACGTGACCCGCGCGGTCGGCCACGTCAACAACGACATCGCGCGCGCCGTCTTGCATATGGACGCGGCCGACCAGGCGGCGCTGGATGCGAAGCTGATCGAACTGGACGGCACCCCGAGCAAATCCCGCCTCGGCGCCAATGCGCTGATCGCGGTGTCGATGGCGGTGGCGCAGGCCGCCGCGGCCGCCGCGGCCGAGCCGTTGTATCGCTATCTCGGTGGTCCTTCCGCGAGCACGCTGCCGCTGCCGCAGATCCAGATTTTCGGCGGCGGGGCCCACGCTGCCCGGCGCGTCGATATCCAGGATTTCATGGTGACCTGCCCGGGCGCGCAGAACTTCGCTCAGGCGCTCAACTGGACAGCGGAGGTCTATCGCGCCGCCGGCGCACTGATGGCGGAGAGCGGAGCGCTGGCTGGCGTCGCCGACGAAGGTGGCTGGTGGCCGGCCTTTGACAGCAACGAGCAGGCACTGGAAGCGCTGGTACGGGCGATCGAAAAAGCCGGTCGCAGGCCAGGCACCGAGGTCGCCATCGCGCTCGACGTCGCGGCGTCCCAATTTGGCCATGGCGGCACATACACGCTCGGCCTGGACAAGAAGGAGCTCGACACTGAGTCGATGGTCGCGCTGCTCGCCGGCTGGGTTCGTCGCTATCCGATCGTCTCGATCGAAGACCCGCTCAGCGAGGATGACCATGCCGGCTTTGCCGCGTTCACCGCGGAAGTGGGCAGTCGCATCCAGGTGGTTGGCGATGATTTCCTGGTCAGCGAGGCCTCGCGCGTGCGCGAAGCGGCGCTGCGCGGCGCCGCAAACTGCGTGCTGCTGAAGCCCAATCAGCGCGGCACGCTCACAGAAACGCTGAATGCCTGGAAGGCCGCGCAGGACGTCGGCTTCGCTGGCATTGTTTCCGCCCGTTCCGGCGAAACCGAGGACACCACAATCGCACACCTCGCCGTCGGCTGGGGCGTTGGCCAGCTCAAAGTCGGCAGCTTCGCGCGGAGCGAGCGTATGGCGAAATGGAACGAGGCCCTGCGCATCGAAGAAGCGCTGAGCGTGCGCGGCAGTTTCGCCGGCGCTGCGGCGCTCGGACGGTCGAAGCGATGAACGTGCTGTTCCACTACGCCGCCGGCCCCGAACTGACGGCGCGCCTGGCGGCGATGCCGGGTCTCAGCATCAGTGTCTGCGCAGAAGACGACGACGCCAGGCTGGTGCACCTGCTGCCGGAGACGGACGTGCTCTGGCATGTGCTCAAGCCATGTTCCGCGGCGATGATCGCGGCGGCGGTACGGCTGCGGCTGATTCAGAAGATCGGCGTCGGCGTGAACACGATCGATCTCGAGGCGGCCAAAGCGCGCGCCATACCGGTCTGCAACCTGCCGGGTACCAACGCACGTGCCGTCGCCGAGCTGACACTGGCGCTGATGCTGGCAACGCTGCGCCGTCTGCCGCGCTTCGATGCCGCGC
The DNA here is from genome assembly GCA_030037665.1 of Acetobacteraceae bacterium. Classification (GTDB taxonomy): domain Bacteria; phylum Pseudomonadota; class Alphaproteobacteria; order Acetobacterales; family Acetobacteraceae; genus JASHVB01. The sequence continues at coordinate 2,944 of JASHQG010000118.1, read as the reverse complement.
TGCGTGGCGGTGTCTGGTCTGATCCGGTCATGCAGGACGGCCTCGGCGAGCTCGGCGCACGCACCGTTGGCCTCGTCGGCTATGGCGCGATCCCGCGCCTCCTCGCACCGGTGCTGGCCGCATTAGGATGCCGCGTTGTCTACACCGCGCGCAGTGCCAGGCCAGACGCGGTCGGCGAGCGCCGCCCGCTCCATGCATTGCTGGCGGAATCCGACGTCGTCAGCCTGCATGTACCGCTGACGTCGGAAACGGAGAAACTGATCAACGCCGCGGCCCTGGCAGAGATGCGTCCCGGCGCTGTGCTGATCAACACCGCCCGTGGTGGCCTGGTGGACCAGGCCGCGTTGACCGAAGCGCTGCGGAGCGGGCGTCTCGCTGCAGCGGGTCTCGACGTTTTTGCTGACGAACCGCCTGCCGTCGGCGATACGTTGCTGTCCCTGCCGAACGTCGTCATCACCCCGCACATCGGATGGCTCACCACGGGCACGTTCGATCGCAGCTTTGCGCTCGCCGCGGAAAATTGCCGCCGCATCGCGGCCGGCCTCGAACTGTTGCACCGTGTCGCTTGAGTCCCCACCGCCGTGGTATCGCACCGCGCGGCAGGTCGCATGGCGCCGAATTTTATTGCCCGCTTCAATCGAATCTGCACCCATTCACGGGACGATCGCCGAGTTGTCCAACCACGGACATCCCTGCCATATCGGCGGCCGATAGAGGCGGAGAGACAGGAAAACGGCTTTGCACGGGCCAGGCCAGGGCGCAGCGAAGGTGCGGGCGCGTCGCGCTTTCCCGCGGCGGTTTCGGACGGCGGGTTGGCGAGAGGGATATCGCTTTCTCCTGGTCGGAGCATGCCGCGCGGCGTTCATCCTGGCCTGCCTGACGCTGTGCGGGCCCCCGGCGGCGTCCGGCGCCGAGGATGACGGCGGCACGCGTGCCGAGAAGGCGGCGTATCTCTACAAATTCGCCCCGTTCGTCGATTGGCCTGATCCGACGGCGGAATTCCCGTCGGGCAAATTCCGCATCTGCGTCGTCGGCGATCGGCCGTTCGACGACGTACTGGATCGCGCGGTGCAAGGTCACACCATCGGCGGCCGACCCATCGTGGTCCAGCCATTCGCCGGCGTTACCGGCAATCCGGGGTGTTCTGTTATGTTCGTCGCCGGTCACGACGCGCAGTCCGTTGCACAGACGCTCGCGGCCGTGCGCGGCTCGCCGGTGCTGACTGTGACGGATGGCGCAGAGGGTCCGGACGATTCCGGGATTATCAATTTCGTGGTCGAAGACAGCCGCGTACGCTTCGAGATCAACGCCCAGGCAGCCGCGGCCAATCGCCTGACGATCAGCTCCAAGCTTCTCAGTCTTGCGACGCGGGTGACCGGGCGGGAACAGGCCCAATGAACGCCCCCGCCATGCCGCGGCTCTGGAAACTGACCCCGGCGATCGCGCTGATATCCGTCATTGCGTTGCTCGCCGCTGGCGTGCTGATGGCACGTTTCATCGATCGCTCGACGGCGCGTCAACAGGTCAGCGAAGCCAGCGCTCAGGCGCGCGTGCTCGCCTCGACAGTCACCGCTGCGCTCGCGTTCAACGACCGGATAGCGGCACAGGAATATGTCAACGCGATCCGTGCCAACCCAGAGATCGAGGCCGCCGCGGTCTATGACCTCAAGGGCAATCTCTTCGCCAGCTATCCTGCCACCGGCGTCAGTCTGCCAAAGCACATCGTGCCTGGCGCCCCGACGTTTTCACACGGCCGCCTGGAGATTGCCGTGCCCGTGGTGCAGCGGGGGACGGCGCTCGGCGCGGTCTATGTGCGCTGCTTCACCGAACCACTGGCGCGCCGCGTGCAGCGTTATGGTCTGATCGCGCTCCTGGTGACGATGGTCTCGGTCGTGGTCGCCGTTCTGGCTGTGACACACCGGACGCTCAGTCGCGCGCATGCGAAACTGGCGGAGGACGCCGCCGAACTGGCGAGTGTCAATCACGATCTGCAGCTGCAGATCGAGCAGCGCGAGAAGGTGGAAGATGCACTGCGGCAGGCGCAGAAGATGGAGGCGATCGGTCAGCTGACCGGGGGCGTCGCGCACGATTTCAACAATCTCCTGCAGGTGATACTCGGCAACCTGGAGCGGCTCGCTCCGCGCCTGCGCGGAACCGGTGCCGATGCCGAACTGCGCCGGCTGATCGACGCCGCCAGCCGCGCCGCCGCGCGCGCCGCAACCCTGACCCAGCGGCTGCTCGCCTTCTCCAGACGCCAGCCGCTGATGCCGACCACGCTCGATGTGAACAAGCTGGTCGTGGGCATGTCTGAATTGATCAGCCGCACGCTTGGCGAATCGATTCGCACTGAGACCCTGTTGGCCGGCAATGTCTGGCGTGTATCGGCAGACGAGAACCAGCTTGAAAGCGCATTGCTCAACCTCGCGGTCAATGCCCGCGATGCGATGCCCTCAGGCGGCCGGCTGACCATCGAGACACGGAATGTCTCGCTCGACGAAGCCTACGCCGGCTCACAGGACGGCGTACGGCCGGGCGACTATGTGCAGATCGCGGTTACTGACACCGGTACAGGCATGACCAAGGACGTGGTGGAGCGTGCTTTCGACCCGTTCTTCACCACCAAGGGTATTGGCCAGGGCACCGGTCTTGGTCTTTCACAGGTTTATGGCTTTGTCCGGCAATCCGGTGGCCATGTGCGGATCTACAGTGAGCCCGGCCTCGGCACGACGGTGAAGCTCTATCTGCCACGGCAGGCGGCGTTGGCGAGCCCCGAATCGCCGGCCGCGCCGGCGCCGGTCCCCCGTGGCGTCGGGTCTGAGACGATCCTTGTGGTCGAGGACGAACCCGACGTCCGGGTGTTCGCGCGCGATACGCTGCGTGGTCTCGGCTACGGCGTGCGTGAGGCGAGCGACGGCGAGGCTGCGCTCGATATCATCGAGCACGA